>DAOVXE010000091.1 GCA_030636285.1 Candidatus Falkowiibacteriota bacterium
CGGAATAACAAACAAATTGCCTGAGTCAAACGAATGATAAAAATGCCAGCTAGCGGAATCAGACCCAAATAAACCGGCAGCCAATAACGCGTATATGAATTGCCGATCGTGATCGCGGCCTTGTCCGGATTGTCAAAGAAATGCCAGGAGCCGTAATAAAAGATCAAAATAACAGATACAATAAACCAGGCGCCCAGAAATACCCATTGTTTATATTTGCGTTTTTTAAATGTTAAAAGAAAAATAACAGCGCCGAACAGTGATGCATAGAAAAGCCAGGGAAACATTCCTCTGATGTAGGCATTGGCGGTAAACAGGCTTAATTTCGGATTCAGGCCAAAATAAAAAATTGTATTAAAAATATCCCTGGCCCTGGTTTTTATTTCCGTAAAACGGCCGTCCACCGTGGAGCTTAATATGGCCGCGCTGTCGTCTTTGATCGCAACGATTGACTGGTTCATCTCGGCATATCCGCCCAAAATCGGCGATCCATAAAGCACCTGGTTGTGATAAAACATGGGCAAAAGCGAACTGAAAAGGAATATTAAAAATATCAGTAATTTAAGCAGGCCGATCCGGCGGATATTAAACAGCCAGAGGATGATCAAAAGCGGCGCGATCCAAACAAGCTCCGAAGTACGCGTCATTATTGCCAAACCGAAAAATATGCCGGCCAAAGCGGAAAATAAAAAATGCCTGGCGCGAATCTTAAACCTAATAATTTTTTTAAATCTGAATTTTTCTGCCAGCTCTATAAAAGCATTTTTTATCCCTTTAACGCGTTTGTTCCCATTACTTGCCATTAGCACGCTAAAATACAAGGCAGATATAAGCAGGGAAATAAATAATATATTATGAAACATGCTCCGGGTAGCGTAATACGTAAACACAGGAAAGACCGCGAGCAGAATTGCTGAAAGCAAGGCATTAGTGCGGCCGAAAATCCTTTTGATAAGCAGATAATAAAAAATAATCCCAAGCGAGCCGAATAAGGGAGTAAGAAAAGGCAAAATTTTATAGCCGGTTAATTTAACAATACTGCCGAATATCAAAATAATCCCAAGAAAAGAAACCGGCTTAAGCTCGCCATGGTCTGAGCGGAAACTGCGCGGCCGCATAATGTCGGATGTGTAGAGATTATAGCTTTCATAAATACTGATCTCGCCGGTTTGGCCATAGAGTTTGGCAAAAATATAATTGGCGGTTTCGTCCGGGCTGGCCCATTTAACAAAGTCAGTTTTGTTTAAGCCGAAGTTTGGCTCGCTGCCTGCATATTCTTGGGTTAAAAAACTAAAACTAGCGGTAGCAATAAAAAACAAAACAACAACTGGGAAAATTATTCCCCAGTGCCAATATTTTTTTAATATTTTTTTAATATTTTTATTTTTCATTTCCTTATCTTTGTAGCTGACTTTTATTCACCTGTTAGCCTGGGTTTTAAAACCCAGGCTAACAGGTGAAAAATAAAATACACTAATCCTTTGTCTGTTAAATTATCTTAGTGGATTTTGCTTATTTTGGCAAGAAAAAAAGGCAATTTATTACTATTGCCTTTTAATTTGGAAAACATATCTTGATATGTTCTACTAATTCTTTAATGAAATTGAGAGTCTTCTTTAAAAAAACATCGGCGCCCTGACCTAAGGCCTCATCCCTGTATTCATGACGAGCGCTCATAACGATCACAGTCGTATTTTTAGCACGTTTTCTGGCGTACCTCAGTACCTCTATACCATTTATATCTGGCATATCCACGTCACATATTATTAGGTCATATGTACTGTCCTTTATATTGATTACCGCTTTAAATGCATTAGCGGCTGTGGCTATTTCAGCGCTTGGTTTAATACCTTTTATTGCTTGTAAAACAACATTCCTTGTGGTTTCATTATCATCAACAACTAAAATTTGTAATGACATTTTTCTCCTCCTTTGTAAATAAAATGGTTCGTTTCGTTATTATTGTATTTGTGTTTATATTGAGGTATTAAATTAGCAGATTATATGCCATAAGTCAAGAGAGAGACAATGGCAAAAGCAATCGCCAGATAAAGAGTGCCGGAAGCGAGCGGGATAAGCGCGGCCCAATCAAAAACAATTGCCAGCAGAAGAATAATAACCCCGGCGCATTGCAGATTCATCTTAATTTTTCCCCAGACATTGGCCTGTATTTTTTTACCGGTCTTTAGCCTGTACCAGGCCAGGGCGACTATGAAAAATTCCAAAAATACAATTATTAAGGCGGTCCAAAGATCAATATACCGAAGAACGATTATAAAAACCATTGAAGCGATCAAAATTTTATCCGCTACCGGATCATAGACCTTGCCCCACTCGGTAATCTGATCCCTGGTCCTGGCCATGGCCCCGTCAATCGCGTCAGTAAAAGCCGTAATAAGAAAAGCCCAAAGCCCGACATAATAATGCTGATAAAACATTAAAAGCGCCACAATTGGCGTAAGAATCAATCTAAAAACAGTAATATGATTTGGCGTGATCCGGCGCGGAATTAATTTAAGGATCGTGGCGGCCAGCGCCTTGTCAAGAAGATAGATCTTATTTGCTTTTTGAAATTCACTATTTGGCATGAATGTTAAAAATAGCTATAATAGTATTAATAACTCACCTTACGCACTTATCGCGTAAGTAAAGTTATAATTAATGTAATTTAAACAAAAATGCTAAGATAAAACTTGTTTTTATCCTCGTTTTTGTTTAAATTATATTAATTATAACTTTTTTTTAAGGTAAAAATATTTAGTGCGTAAGGTGAGCTAATAAACTTAATTGAATAAATGAACAACCTAATCAATAATATACATTATCATTCCCTCCTCCTAATCAGCTTGATAACAGCGATCGGCGCCGGCGTGTACAAACTATATTCCCTGAATTCCATTGGGATATTTATTACATTAACGCTGGTATTTGCTGTTTATTATATTATACTCCGAAAATTTCCGAGAGACAATGAAATAGAATGTCAAAAAAAAGAAAATAATCAAAAAAAGCAAAACTATATTTCCTTATTTTGTTTTTATCTTATTTTCTTATTTTGTTTTTACATCCTTATTAAAAGCCAAACTATGTCCGCCCTTATCTCCCCCTGGCAGGCTGTTCCTGATTATTTTTTTGTTTTATTATTTTTATTGCCAGTCTTATTGATCTTGCAGATACTATATAAATCAAAGTTCGTTTTATTAAATATAATATTATTTTATTTTTTAATTTTTTCTATTGCTATTATTGTTTTTCCTTTAGGCTTTGGTTTTGATCCATTCGTGCATCAGGCAACACTGGAGCTAATAGCCGAAAAAGGCGCGGTTACGCCTAAGCCGCTTTATTATCTGGGCGAATATTCTCTGCTTACTATTTTAAATAAAATCCCTTTTGTTTCGCTCTCATTATTGCATTATTATCTTGTCCCGCTGCTCGCCGCCATATTTATTCCCTCAGTGCTTTATCTTGCTCTGCGCAAGTGGCTAAAGAGCAAACAGACTATCCTCTTTGCTATTCTTGCTTTCTTAATAATACCTTTTGGAATATTTACCATTACCACGCCGCAGAATCTGGCTTTTTTGTTTTTAATATTAATTATTATTCTCGGACTTAAATGCGCGCGCTGGCCGGATCTGATCCTTATCTATGCCCTGGCTTTAGCTGCCCTGACTACCCAGCCAATTGCCGGGATTCCAGCCGTGCTTTTTGCTTTACTGTTGACGCTCTTTCATTCTGATATTAAAAATAAAAAATATTATTTTGCCCCCTTATTCATGCTGGCCGCAATCGCCCTGCCACTGGCTTTTAGCGCAGTAAGTCGGGCTAATGGCGTTGATGGTGAAGCAAGCGCCGCCGCCATTGCTCCTCTTTTATCAATCAGCGATCCTGGCTCGGAAAATATAATTTTAAACACCGTCTATTTATACGCTTTTAACCTGCGTTTTATATTGCTTAGCCTGGCCATTGCCGGGCTGATCATTGCCTGGCGTTATCGTAAAACCTGCGTTGTATTTTCTGTCTATCTTGGAACTTCTCTGTCTCTCCTGGCTTCTTATTTTATTACCAGAAATTTGAATTTTAATTATTTAATTTCTTATGAACAATCAAATTTTATTGACAGGATATTGATCCTGTCATTTATTTTTCTCCTGCCCTTTATTATACTTAGTCTGGCCGCTTTCATAGATAAACTACGAGCTCAAAACCGATTCATTCAAATCAGTTTTTCTTTATTCGCAGTATTATTAATTTTAATTTCCACTTACCTTTCCTACCCCCGATTTGATAATTATCACAACTCCCACAGCTACACTGTAAGCCAAAGCGACATCAGCGCGGTTAACTGGATAGAAAGCAGTGCCGGAAACAAAAATTACATTGTCCTGGCTAATCAACAA
>DAOVXE010000138.1 GCA_030636285.1 Candidatus Falkowiibacteriota bacterium
GTGTCCTCGGAATAGAGTGAGCATGGGGATGCAAATATAGAAAACACGGCCGGACTCTTAACAAGCCGTGTTTTCGTTTACAAAAAAATAATAGCCGTCTTTTTTATTTTGCTTAATTAGTGTATAATTATATAGACAACAGTAAACAGACAATAGACAGAAATGATTCTTTCTGCGGTCTGTTGTCTGTTTACTGCTTACTAACAATATGTATTTAGAAAAATTGGAAATACAAGGCTTTAAGTCTTTTGCCAATAAAAATTTACTTAAATTTCCCGGCTTTATTGACGCTTCCAGGCGGGGTATTACGGCCGTGGTCGGACCGAACGGAAGCGGCAAATCCAATGTCGCGGACGCGGTGCGCTGGGTTTTGGGCGAGCAAAGTATGAAGATGCTGCGCGGCAAGAAGAGCGAAGATGTTATTTTTTCCGGGTCAGACAAAAAAGGCAAGCTGGGCATGGCTGAAGTATCTATTTATTTGAACAATGAGGACAAGCAGGCTCCGATTGACTATTCCGAGCTGGTAATAACCCGGCGCCTTTATCGCAACGGCGACAGTGAATATTTGCTTAACTCTAATCGTGTACGCCTCTCGGATATTCAGATCCTTTTAGCTAAATCCAAGTTTGGGCAAAAAACTTATTCAGTGATCGGACAGGGCATGGTGGAAGGTTTTCTTAATACTTCGCTCTCGGAGCGCAAAGAGTTTTTTGACGAAGCTACCGGCGTTAAACAATATCAGATCAAGCGCGATGAATCATTGAATAAACTGCGGGGGAGCTATGAGAATCTGATCCAGGCGCAGATGCTTATTAAAGAAATTGAGCCGCGTTTAAAGAGCCTTACCCGGCAGGTTAGCAGGCTAAAAAAACGGGACATAATAGAGAAAGAGTTAAAAAGCGAGCAGTTGGTTTATTATTCAAAGATATGGCATGAGATAAATAATAAATTCAGCAGGTATAATAATGAATTTTTGGAGCTGGAAAAGACCAAATTTGACAAAGATAAAAAGTTAACCGGTTTAAATCGGCAATTGGCAATTTTGGAAAAAGAAGGCGGATCAGCCGATAAGCTAAGTAAACTGCAAGAGGAGCTGAACGCGGCACAGGCAAAAAAGGACGGGTTTAGCACCCAACTGGCCAAGCTGGAGGCGCGAACCGAAATAAAGCTGGAGGCTAATGGCAAATTTGATTTATCCTTTTTAATTAATAAAAAAACGGATCTAGCTAAAGAGATTGAGCTGCTTGAGGAGGAAATAGAGACTCAGGATAAAAGAATTACTATCAGCGAGGCGGCGGTAAAAGAAACCATGAGCGGTTGCGCGGCGATCAGTAAAAAAATTGAAGGCCTGAATCAGCAGCTTAAGGCGGCTAATGAAAAAGCAGGCGAGTTTAAACCGGTCCATGATCGTTTGCGTAGAGTAGCGGGCAAGCTGGGAGAAGCGCGCGGCCATGAAGACATGGGGCAAATTAAGGCGATTATTAAGGAAATAGAAAGTGAGATAAGAGAGCTTATCGCGATAGCCGGGCAGGCAGGGGGAGAAAGCACAAAGGAGGCGGCCGGCCTTAAGGAACTGTATGAGTCATTAGAAAGAGCCGTTAAGGAAAAAGACGAGATCATCGTTAAAATAAATGAAAATAATCTACGCATTACGGCCAGAACCGAGCGGGTTAAATTGCTTAAGGAAAAGCAAAATAATTTAAAAGCGGAAATAAGCAAGGTTGAGCAAAAACTGGAACAGCAATCCAATGATTTTGATCTTGATTCTATTCATGAGCAACAAGCAAAGATAAAACAAGATTTAATGAATGTTAACGAAGAAGTTGTTAATATAAAAAAGGCGATTGGAGAAATCACGGATCAGGACGAGGCCGCCCGGTCCAAATTGTTCCAGCTGCAAAAAGATTATTCAACAATGCAGCAGGAAATTAATCTGGTCAATAATAAGCTTAATGAATTAAAAATAAATTCCACCCGCTATGAAACCAAGCTTGAGGATCTGGAGATTGAGATTCGCGAAGAATATGGCGATCTTGGCAATATAAAATCAAATTCGTTGAATAAAGAAACAGAGCCGGCTCAGAGCAAAGAAAAAATATCCCAGTTAAAGCGCCAGCTGGAATTGATTGGCGGGATTGATCCGGAAGTGGAGGGAGAATATAACGAAACCAAAGAGCGTTTTGATTTTTTCTCAAATCAAATTAGCGATTTTACCAACGCGGTGAAGTCGCTGCGCGAAATAATTAAAGAGCTGGACCTGACGATCAAGGCTCAGTTTGATAAAGAATTTAAAGTGATTGCCGATAATTTTGCCAAATATTTTAAAATATTATTTAACGGCGGCAGCGCGAAAATAATTAAAGTAATGGAAAAAGAAGAACCGGAAAAATCAAAAGATCTGGAAGAAAATCCGGAATTAACAGACAATGGGGATCAAGACAAGGTTGAGGAAGGCGAGATCGGGATAGCGGATCTGAAAAAGATCAAGTTTTTGCAAAAGCATAACGCGATCGGGCTGGCCGGAATTGAGATCCAGGCAACACCGCCGGGCAAAAAAATAAAATCAATCGCTATGCTCTCGGGCGGGGAGCGGGCGCTTACGGCCATTGCCTTGATCAGCGCGATCATCAGCTCCAACCCTTCTCCCTTTGTGGTGCTGGATGAAGTTGATGCCGCTTTGGACGAGGCTAATTCCGAGCGTCTGGCCCGTATTTTAGACGAACTGTCGCTCAAAACTCAATTCATCGTGATTACGCATAATCGGGCAAGTATGCGGAAAGCCAGCATACTCTATGGCATAACCATGGGCAATGACGGCGTAAGCAAACTTTTATCCATCAAGCTTGATGAAGCTAATAAAAACCGTTAGCCCCAACATCATTTTAGATTCTAGATTTAAAGATAATTTTAATAAAAAATATGGATCAAGAACAAATATCAACTTCCGCTGGGCAACAACAATCAGCGCCACCGCAAACCGAACAAATCTTGACAGGCAAACAAAAAATTAGTTCTGTTGGCGAGTTATTAAAACAAGCAATTGAAATTTACAAACAAAGCATAGGTAAATTTTTAGGCATGTTGTTATTAGTGCCTTTATTGGGTGTGTTGCCCTTAATAGGTGTAGTGATATTATATGGTTTATTTTATTTGATTTTTAATAGTTTAGATATTAGCTTAATTGCTCCGCAAATCATTTGCGCGATTTTAGCATTATTGGCTTTTTTGATATCTATATATATTAGTATTACTTCCAAAATTGGCGTCTTTATTTTATTAAAGGACTTTACCCCGGAATTAAAAGTAAAAC
>DAOVXE010000054.1 GCA_030636285.1 Candidatus Falkowiibacteriota bacterium
CCGTAAACAATCCCCATAACCGCTAAAAAAGACAATTGCCAGCCGATATCATGCCAAAAAAGGCGCGGATTAAAAACCAATAATATTGTTGCCGCCAAAACAATTGAATTAGTAATACTATTAAGCCTACCGGACTGAAGAGCCAAAAGAACCAAAAAACCCATGAGTGCTGCCCGCAGCGCGCTGGGCGGCAAGCCGATCAAAATTACGTAAAATATTAAAAATACCGTAGCCAGATAAAAAGCCAGTTTGCGCGTCGTGCCGAGCTCGAGCAAGGCAAGCATTACCATGGCGGAAATAATGCTAATATGCATTCCGGAGATCGCTACAATATGGCTGATGCCGGCCTGGGAAAAGATCTGCTTTAGCTCGGCCGAAATTCCCTGCTTGTCGCCAAGCACGATCGCGCGGACAACCCCGGCACTGGGCTCATTCAAACCACGATTAAATACCACTCTTAATTTATTTTTTAATTTATAAATTGACGAATAAATAATATTCCCTTGCTCTTGATCCAGCTTAATAATTCGCGGATAATAGCAAACTGAAAAAATATCATGGCGCGCTAAATATTTATCATAAGCAAAACCATTAAACATCTCCGGCTCCTTAAGCTCGCATGTAAATTTAATCAGGTCGCCATACTGATATTTTGGATAAAGCTTTGTAGTAACTAATATTTTTCCCTCGACTACTGCTCCCTCCCCCTTACGAAGGGGGAGGTTAGGAGGGGGTAGTACTTTATAACTTTCAACTTTCAACTTTGTGTTAGTTTCCCTTGCGTCCGGTTCGCTAATAATAATACCTTCAACTTCAACTGTTTCCCCGTTATAGAACCAGATATTGTCTGGTGTATTAACCGGAATTGATATTGAAAAGCGCCAAAGCCCTAAAAAGAAAAAAAGCCCGATAAAACCGGCTAATCGGAATTTTTTGTCTGGCCAAATAATAACCAAACAGACAATCAAACCCATACTAACACCAAACCAAAGCAGAGATATTGCAAGAATTGATTCGGGTATAAATCCAGCCAATGCTATACCAATTATAAAACTTACGCAAGAGTATAAAAAAACTTTCGCCCGGGAAAGGTGAAAATTTTGGTTATTCATCTATAAAATATATCAATTTGTTACGTGTTGTATGTTACGTGCTTCGTGCTTCGTGCCGTAAATATTCCTCCATAAACTTCTCTAGATCCCCGTCCAGAACCGCGTCAATGTCCTGGGTTTCATAATTGGTGCGGTGGTCCTTGACCATTTTGTAAGGCTGCATCACATAGCTCCGGATCTGCTTGCCCCATTCCGCCTTTTGCGCTTCGCCGCGCAGCTTCCGCTCACGCGCTTGTTTCTCTTCCTCTTCTTTTTTAAATAATTTGGATTTTAATATTTTTAACGCTGTTTCCTTGTTCTGATGCTGGCTGCGCTCATTCTGGCAAACAACGACTATCTTGCTTGGTTCATGCTTGACGCGCACGGCAGAGTCAGTAGTGTTTACGCCTTGCCCGCCCGGCCCGGATGATTTAAAGACATCAATATGAATATCACTGTCTTTGATCTCTATCTTCTCGGTTTCCGGAAGCTCGGGAATTATTTCCACCAGTGCGAAAGAGGTGTGGCGCATGGCTTCAGCGTCAAACGGACTGATCCGCACCAAACGATGCACTCCGGATTCGCTTTTTAAATACCCATAAGACCAATGCCCGCTAATACGCATGGTCATGGATTTAATACCGGCTTCCTGACCGACAGTGCGGTCAATAATGCTTGCTTGCCAGTTCATTTTTTCAACAAAGCGGAGAAACATCCGCTCCAATATCTGCGCCCAATCCTGCGCGTCCACTCCGCCGGTGCCGGCATGGATTGAAACAATGGTATTGGCCTCGTCATATTTAGAGTTAAACAAAACATAGAATTCCAATTTTTCAAATCTTGTCTTTAATTCTTCAAATTGCGCTTGCGCTTCTTTGGCTATTGAATCATCGCCTTCCTCTTGCCCGACCGCTACCAGCTCTTCCAAATCAGTGATCTCGCGCTTAAAATTTGTCCACTCGCGAACTTCCTTTTCCAGCTCTTCGGCTTGTTGGCTTATTTTAACAGCTTTTTTCTGATCATCCCAAAATCCCGGAATATTCATCTCTCGCTTCATTTCCTCAGCCTGCGCTTCTTTACGGTCAATATCCAAAAGCTGCCAGGTTTTAATCACCCGCTCCCGCAAAATTTCCAAATTTTTTAATAGGTTTTCCATATTAAAACAATAGATTCAAATTTTGTTTAAAAAACTTACTTGTAGCTTTGAATAAGGATTCGGTAAAGTCACAATACCCGCTAGCCTGCTTTTTTGTAATCAATATTTTTCCGCCGTCATATAATTCTGTATTTCTAATTTTCCTCATTTGATTGCCAATAGCCGCGACACTATTATTATCCAAGACACTGGCAATAACTTCAATAATTTTTATATGGTGTCCGGCCCGACTATTCACTTTTTTGCCGTAGCTCGCTGCCAAACATATTCCCAGCTTTATCATGGCATTATAAGAGAACTGAAATTTAACGTCAACGACATTAGCCTGCTTCGCGATATTCAAGTCTTTATACGCGGAGTCTAAATACTTTTTTGATTGATCTGGTAAATAATTAAAATCCTTAAAATATTTTTCATCAAAAATTATCATAAAATTTGAATATAATCGCTGGAAAAAATATTTTTTATAAGGCTGCTTAATCTCTTTTGTTTAAACTCTTTTTCTGTCATATCAATCGTATTAATTTCACGATCATATTTCTTTTGTAATTTTACAATTTTTTTCTGAGCATCAATCAAATTATACGACCCGATAAGAAGCAGATCAATATCGCTTTCCGGGCTTAAATTGTCTTGGGCATAAGAGCCGAAAATATAGGCATGATTAAGGCCGCCAATGCTGGTTAAATCATTTTTAATCTCCGCTTCCAAGCCGTAGCTTTTAAGATAAATAGCCTTAATCTCGTTTAAAAAAGAGTATTTCTTATTAATTGAATAAATACTTAAATTCCCTAATTTTTTCTTTTTTAATATCCCGATTCTTTCCCACTCAGATAATTTTCGGGATAAATTTCCCCTATCAACAGTGAATTTTCTTGCCATTTCATTCAAATACATTTCCGTTTCAGTGTTTAATAAAAAATAACCTAAAACTTTTTGGGTTATTTTTGAACGAAAACTAATCATATTTCCTAGTGTTAATATTTACACTATTTAGTGTACTATATTACACTATGCTTGTCAAATTTTTTTATATCTTTTAATTATCAAATATCCACATCTACCAAATCACCCGCTCCCGCAAAATTTCTAAATTTTTTAATAAGTTTTCCATACTACTGTGAATCTACAAATTAACTCCAAATATTACGAATAGTTATGTCAACACAATAATACCGATAATTATAAGTACGGCAGCTATGATTTTCCTGGCAAAATGTTGTTTTTCCTGGTGTATAAAATAGGCGACAATTACGTTCAATAAAACCGTTATTGCCTGCAAAGGGATAATTACGGTTATTGGCCCTAACTGCATAGACCTGATTGACGCGAATACAGCGACAGCCCAGGCAATACCGGTAATAAGATAATAATTACGTTCTTTTGATTTTAATTCTTGAACAACGTCTTTAATCCTAACTTTCTCTACTAAAGATATGATAAGTGCCGGTATGATTAAAGTGATGATTATATATAAAGGCAAATTAAAATTTGAAGATATGCCAACATCAATTGTTAAGGCTATTGCAAAGGCAAATGAAGCAATTACATTCACTGCCACATATTTATTAATTTTAAAACTCCCTTTTTGATAAAAAATTAAAATATTAGCCCCAATTATTAACAAAGCGCCCAACACTTTTCCAATTATAAATGGTTCACGAAATACAACCAGCCCGCCAATAAACATTAAAACTGCTTTTAATTGTCCTAAAATCGCTATTACAGATACATCCAGATGCTTGCGGGAAGTGGTTTGAAAGCGATCATTAATAGCATAAAAAATACTGGCAACAATTATTAAAATATAAAATTTTATTTCCGCAGGAAACTTAATGGGGAATAGCGGGATTAAAAACAATAATGTAGCGCTGGACAATATTTGCAAAAGCACCGTGGCCACGCCGTCCTTTTTTACGTTTCTAACCGCTAATTTGTAATACTGCAAAAATAAAACCGCCGAAATATAATATAAAAATAAATAAAATTGCCAGGTATTTAAAATTTCCATTTAACTTTTCTTGTTATAAATTACTGCGAATTAAATATTCTTAATTTACCGAAAGGTAAATTTTTTATCAAATAATTTTATTTTTTTCTTTTTTTAACCAGCTTACTCCTAAATAAACAAAAGGCGTATCAATAATTGCAAACAAAATTTTAAACAGATAATAAGGAATAACTAAGTATATAATAAAAACAAAAGTAAACTTTGGGGTAAGATGATAAAATGCGATCATCATAAAGATAAAAGTATCAATTAATTGGGATACAATTGTTGATAAATTATTTCTAAGCCATAAAGCTTTGCCTTTTGTTTTTTTCTTCCACCACTCAAATAATATCATATCATTAGTTTGAGCTAGAACGAAAGCAATAATGCTGGCAATTATCATTCGCAACGAACTTCCAAAAATCGTTTTATACTCACTATTAAAACCATAATGCTCATGTGGTTCTAATAATACAAATACACTTGTATACAAAAAAATAATAATCAAGGAAAAAACACCCCCAATAATAAACTGTTTAACAGTTTGTTTGCCATAAACTTCTTCTACAATATCAGTAATCAAAAACGTTAATGGGACCATAAATATTCCCACTGAAACAGAGGCGCCAAACAAACTAACGATTTTTACTCCAAGCAAATTCATGCCTATTAACAACGCAATAAACAGCGCGAATAATATTTGCAACCTTGGACTATTCATAATTTTTGTAAAAATTTTTTAATAATGGATAAAACATATCGTCTTTTACTGGAATTAATAGATCTTTATACATTTCTTTATCAGTGAATTCAATAAAATCGGCTCCACGTATAATCGCGATTGGTTTTTGTTCATTTCCTTCGCCCATTGATAACACGCCCATAACCGCTAACGCATCAACAATATTGCTTCTTGATACTTTCATCATATATCCAAAAATATCTTTTTTGCCTATATAATTTTTTAAAGGATTAAGTCCGTAAAACCCGATTGAAATTCCAATACAGCCATAACGCATCGGGATTGAATGGCTGTCCGTAATTATAACCGCTAATTTTTTTAATAAAAATTTATTTTTTAAATATTCACAAATTTTTTTTGCTTCTCTCTCTGGATTTTTTGGCCAAAGAGTATAATAACCATTTGAATTGCTTTTATCTATCCCAGCGGATGAAATCAATGTATTATTTTTTATTGTTAAAACCACATACTCCCTTGGGCATTCTTTTCTTGGAATAAAAATATCTGCCTCCTTTTTTATTAAATCGTCTTTATTCTTTATGGAATCTATTTGAATACAACGACCCTGATGAATAGCAAGTATTTTTGATGTAAGAAGAAAAACATCTTTTTCTCGCAAAGTAGGACAAAATTCATCTATTACATTATAAATATCATCTTGAGCACTAGCGTTGCGTTAAAAATCCAATGAAAATAAGCGTTTCTGGGCCTGGTCTTCAAAATTTTGTAAATCAAACTCGGGAAGTAGTGTATTTATAGGGGTTTTCTCAAATAAGGACACA
>DAOVXE010000115.1 GCA_030636285.1 Candidatus Falkowiibacteriota bacterium
AATTCAAGCCAAGTTTTTTAAATGCTGTCATAAATCGTTATTAATTAAATAAAGGATGCGTAAATATTGCATCCGGTAAATTATACATAGTTTTTCTTTATCCTAAAAATATCACAAATATTAAAATAAAGCAACTATTTTACAAATTAATACTTCCTTAATATTTTTATGCTAAGTTCTAAATTTATTGCATATAACTCCGGCAGGAACTTTAACGATATTGATTATTGCGCTTAAAAGACTAAAGGTCGAAGCTTAAATAATTAATAATTAATAATTTCCAATTTCCTTGCCTTATTCCAAGGTTCTCTATTTAACAAACACGCGCAAAAAAACTAAAGGGAGGGATTTTGAAAAACCAACAATATGAAAAAACTTAAAATTTTTCTTGTCTTTGCAATTATTATCGGTATGGGCATGGTTTTCTCTAATGCTGTTAGCATATCGCAAGCTAACGGACAAATTGAACCGCCTTTAGCGGATGGCGAGCTTCATCCGGGCGAATCAATGATAATAGAAAAACAGGTAACCACTTCTGAAATTCCTCCTGTTGTTGATATTTGCCTGCTTGAAGATGAAACCGGCTCGTTTTTTGATGATATTGACAATCTACAGGGTACTACCTCCAGTGATATTTATGATGCTATTACAACGAAAAGTCCGGACGCTCAATTCGCTGTTGCCGGTTTTCGTGATTATGAACCGCCTTACGGCTCTCCCGGTGATCATGTTTATCATCTGTTAAGCGCTATGAGTCCTGATAAAAATGACTGGATGAACGGCGTTAACGCGTTAACCGCGGCCGGCGGCGGAGATTGGTCGGAAGCACAATACGACGCTATTGTTGCCGCGACAGGACCTGAAGATTTGACTGATTGCGGATGGCGCGACCCGGCTATCACGCCAGGTGTTCAGCGTGTCCTTGTAGTAGCTACTGACGCGACATTCCACTTGCCAGGCGTTGGCAAGCCACATGTTAATGATGCAACTACAACTATTGCCACACTTCAAGCTCAGGATATCGTTGTAATCGGTCTTAAGGCAACAGGCACTGATTCGGAACTTGACGGTCTGGCTGCCGCTACCGGAGGCTCTGTCCAGCCACTAAGTTCGGACGGCGCAAATATTGCCGAGGCAATCCTAAACGGACTTAAAGAAGTAACCACTGACGTGTGGTGGAACATTAAGGAAGGCGACTGCAACGAAGGTCTTTCAGTGGAACTTATACCAGCTGTTCATTATGGTGTTACGGGAGGAGATACCGTTGACTTTACTGAAACAATTACCGTATACGATGATCCGGAACTTCAAGGTAAAACTTTGGAATGCATCGTAACATTTATCGCCAACAGCTACCCTGAAGAAGGAAAACCGATTGGACGCCAAAAAATTTCAATCTACGTGCCAGACACCACTCCGCCTGAGTTAAATTGCATTGAAACTGTTAATCCTCGCGGCAATAAAATCCCGCCGGCAGGCAGCACAACTCTGCCAGGCAGTAAGGGCGGAATAAACGACGATGGATTCTATGAATTGCTAGCAACAGATAACTATAATGAAATGCTTGAAATTTGGGTGACAGACGAAAACGGAGCAGATCCATTTGGTCCGTTTGTTTCAGGCGACAAGGTAAAAATTACTGAAAGCAAAGGAGTAACGCCGAAATCCAAACCTATAGGAAGCACTAAAGGTAAAGCAGACGCAATTAGCGCCCATATAATGCTGAATAGCGACGCTATAATTTACGCAATTGACGCTAGCGGCAACGAAGGAATGTCTTATTGCATGGTGCCGCCGCCTCCAAAATAATCAGTTTTAACGCCTAAACGGCGGAAAAGAAAACAAAACCCCGGGGTTCCCGGGGTTTTGTGAATTTATTTACGCTTTTTTTTATTAGCCTTTTCCTCAAGCATAACTCGCTTGATTTCAAGTCGTTTCGCGGTTTTATGAGAATGTGTTTTTTTCTTCTTCCCAACCCCAGTACTTCTTTTTGCCATATATAATATTTTTATGAGTAAAAACTTATAGTCAAAGAATTTAAATATTCCCGACTACTGCTATTGCCCTTTGGGCATAAAATGCCCTTCAGGGTATAACTTGTAATTATTAAACAATGCTTATATCACTATTGCATAATAGCAAGGTTCTTTGCTTATGTCAATATTATTATAAGCCGTGTAAAACGAAAAATCATGTCCCGCAGCATTTCTTATATTTCTTTCCGCTCCCGCAGGGGCAAGGGTCGTTGCGGCCGACTTTTTTTCCGCTCTCATCTCTGACCTTTGCCTGCGGTTCAGAAAAAACGCTTGCCTTGCCATTATTTTTATTATTACCACCGCCAAAACCGGAAAAAGAAGAAGTACTGCCATTGGCGATTTTAGCCGAAGCGCTGAAATTTTTTGCCAAATCCATAAGGCTGGGCGCGTTAAATTGGCTGGTAACCGCTTCTTGCTGAGCGTTGCCGACTTTATATATGGAATAAACTGTTTCTTTGCTGATTAAATTATTAAGTTCATTAAAAAGCCGATAAGCCTCTTTTTTGTATTCTACGAGCGGATCGCGCTGTCCATAACCCCTAAGGCCGATACCCTGACGAACGCTTGACATTGCTTCCAAGTGCTCAACCCAAAGCGTATCAATTGAACGAATTAAAACCGATTTTTCCAATCTATTCCATTCAATTCCCAGTTCTTTCGCCATATCAGCCATTTTCTTATATTTTCTTTCGGCTATTGCAACCAAATGCTCAATTATTGCCGTGCGCGCCTTGGCTTTATCAAGTTTATCATTGTCTTCTGTAAATTTGCCAATATCGCGCTTTAAATTTTCCTCCACTGGGAAAATAGTGGACGCAACCTGCGTAATTTCATCTAAATTCCAATCCTTAATATGCTCGGCGGCAGTATGAAAACTAACCACTTGCTCAATTTCGTTTTCTATATTTTCCAAAATAATTTCCGAAAGAGAATTATATTGTTTTTTGTTGTTTTGAGTATCTGGCGGCTTTTTAGATTCCTCTGATTCCGATAGCAGTAATATCTGTTTTCTTTTTCTATATATCGCTTCCCTATGCTTATTAATTACATCATCATATTCAACCAAATGTTTCCTGATATCAAAATTATTTCCCTCAACTTTGCGCTGAGCCGATTCAATGGAACGTGAAATCAAACGATTCTCAATCGGCATATCCTCGGGAACATTCAAAGTCGTCATAATATTTTTCATGCGGTCGCCGCCGAATATCCGCATTAAATCATCATCCATGGAAACATAAAATCGCGAAGAGCCTGCATCGCCCTGCCGTCCGGCGCGCCCCCTAAGCTGATTGTCAATCCGGCGCGATTCATGCCTTTCCGTGCCAATCACATGCAAGCCCCCCGCTTTAATTACTTTTTCATGCTCTTTTTGCCATTCCGCGTATTCAGGTGTATCCTTTTTAGGTTCCTCCCCCCCAAGGACAATATCAACTCCTCTGCCCGCCATATTAGTTGCAAGCGTAATCGCTCCCGGCTTGCCGGCTTCCGCGATAAAACGAGCCTCTTTTTCATGATTTTTAGCGTTCAAAACATTCGGCTTTAAGCCCTTGCGCTCCATCATAGACACCAAAAACTCATTTTTTTGAATTGAAATCGTTCCCACTAAAATCGGCTGCCCGGCTTCCGACCGTTTTTTCACGTCTTCAATAACGGCTTTATACATGACTTCTTCAGTGCGATAAATCAAATCTTTTTCACCCTTGCGCACATTAGGCTTATGCGTTGGGATGATTACCGTATCTAATTTATAAATTTTTGAAA
>DAOVXE010000006.1 GCA_030636285.1 Candidatus Falkowiibacteriota bacterium
CCGTTATTATCTATAATCAGGCGGCTGTTTGTCTGGGATTCACCGCTGGTATCGGTGTTAGCCTGCCAGTTATCAGGCAGATCCTGGTTAATAGTATTAATGGTTAAAATTGAAAGCAAGTCAATAGAAAAACTCTCTTCGGTTTTATCGCCGACCACCACGCTAAGATGCGGTTTTGTCGGGTTTGGGTTTTCAGCGTTCCGGGTGTGGGTTTTATCTGTTCCATAGCCGGTTTTGGTAACAGTTATCTCATATCCTTCAAATGACGGCAAAACCGACCTTAAAAGCTCGCCGTTGCTATCGGTAAAAAATGTTTGGTCATAAGCCGGCGCGATTATATTATTAACGATATGGACGCTCGCGGTCGCGACCGGGTTGCCGTTGGCGTCAACTACCAGAATATCAAGCAGGCCATTGCCGCTATCGGTTTCTTCGGTGCAAGGAATAATTTTTGAAAATACGGAAACACTTTTAGGCCCGGATTTGGAATTCCAGACGACTTCTATGGTGGCAATTTTATAATCATCAAAAACAATATCAGCCGGCGGCACCAGGCCGTCATACGGGTCCTGTTCGTACCTGATTGAAGTGTTTACCTGGAATTCGCCATCACGAAAAATAGTTTCACTGTCAGGTATATTTCCGCCGGGGTTGCCGGCTAATGTGCCAACATCAATGTAAGGTAAATTTCTGATTTGTTCCATTTTTTGGTTGGCTAATTCAGTCGCGATAACATAATTTCCATTGTCAATATTTATTCGCAGGGATAAAATTATTAGGCTATATATACCCAAGGTCAGTATTGATATGATCATCACTGAAACCAAAACTTCTATTAAGGAAAAACCTGATTGTTTATTATGCGTATATTTCATATTTAAATCGCGGTAGTAAGCGAGTACATTGGCATAATAACGGCAACGGCCACTCCGCCAACGCCAAGACCAAGAGCCAGGATCAATACCGGTTCAATTATGGCCGGCAAATTTTCCATTATCTGATCTACTTCATCTTCGTAAAATTCGGCTAATTCGGCCAAAATACTGTCAAGCTCGCCGGTTTCCTCTCCGATTGCCACCATTTGCGATACAACCGGAGGAAAAAGCCTGGGGTTAATGTTAATTACCTCGTTTAACTTGTTGCCTTTTTTGATTTTTAGGGCCATTTCATTTAAAGCTTCGCGATAATGAAGGTTGCCCAGTACTTTGGCCGTAATTTGAAATGTCTTAATTATCATTATGTCGGTTCTAAGGAGCGAGCTGATATTGCGGGCAAAACGGGCCAGGTTGATCTTTTTAATGATTGATCCGAATATGGGCAGCTTTAGCAGTATGCCCTGAAAAATATACTTGCCTTTGCGGGTTTTTAATATTTTAACAGAAATAAAAATTACAGCGCTCACGATAATTATTGTAGCCATGCCGTTATTAACTATCGCGTCGCTTACACCAATAAGAATTTTTGTCGGCAATGGCAATTCAGCGCCAAAATCTTTAAACATCGCGGTAATTTTTGGCACGACAAATACCATCATAAAGGAGCCGATGCCGATCATGGCCAGAATGATCACCGCCGGATAGGTGAGCGCGCCTTTAACTTTTGATATCAGGTTGTGCTCTTTTTTCATCTGGATAAACAGTTCATGCAAGACGTCTTCAAGCTTGCCGGAGAGTTCGCCGGCCTCGATCATGGCGATAAATAATTCGCCGAATACTTTTTTGTACGGCCGCAGGCTTTCGGCAAAAGCGGTTCCTTTTTCCACCTGGCTGCCTACCTCTGTAAGTACTTTTAGAAAATATTTATTTTCCGTTTGCTTGCTGATAGTATTAATGGCGATTGAAAGGGAAATGCCGGATTTAAGCATTAAGCCCAGGTGCTGGACAAAGAATAATTTTTCTTTTAAAGAAACGCGGGAAAGCGACATTACCATATCATTTATTTTTTGGTAAAGGCCGATTTTTTGTTTATCGTTTTCCTCGGTATCGCTTGATGATTCAGGGTTTAGATGGACAGGCATAGATTTAAAATTATTTTTACTCTTTTGTTACTCTCATAACCTCTTCGATCGTGGTTATGCCGTTTTTGGCTTTAATAAAGCCGTCTTCAGACATGGTGATCATGCCTTCGGCCAGCGCCTGGGCATAAATATCCTTAGCCGGCGCGTTTTTCAGTATCAGGGAGCTGATCGCGTCAGTGTTTTCCAGTACTTCATAAATGCCGATCCGTCCTTTATAGCCGGTATTATTGCAGCGCTTGCAGCCTTTGCCGCGGTAGAATAGAATAGATTTCATTCCCTTTTTGGCGCTTATAATTGATTTTTCTTTTTCCAGGGTATGGAGAATACTCTCAATGTCCAGCTGTTTTTCCAGTTCTTTGGTTTGTTCATCGTCCAGATTATAGCTCTGGATGCAATCCGAGCAGATCTTCCTGACTAAGCGCTGGGCGATTATTACATTAGTGGTGCTGGCGACCAAAAAAGAGGGGACGCCCATTTCCGCTAAGCGGGGCATTGTTGTCGGCGCGTCATTGGTATGAAGGGTGGAAAGCACAAGATGGCCGGTCATGGCGGCGTGAATCGCGATCTCGGCGGTTTCTTTGTCCCGGATCTCACCGACCATGATTATATCAGGGTCCTGGCGGAGAAAGGCGCGCAAACCGCTGGCAAAAGTAAAGCCTATTTTGGCATTGACCTGCGACTGGTTAACATTAGGCATGCGGTATTCAATCGGGTCCTCAATAGTGGAAATGTTCACTTCCGGAGTATTTAGAATATTCAGGATCGTATAGAGAGTCGTGGTCTTGCCAGAGCCGGTCGGGCCGGTAACCATGACTATGCCATGGGGTTTTTCTATATTTCTTTTAGTTGTTTTAAACGCTCCGGGCTGAAGGCCGAGCTGTTCCAGGCTAAGAACCTGAGCTTTTTCGTTAAGCAGGCGCAGAACGATCTTTTCTCCGTCAAAAGTGGGCAGGATTGAAACCCGAAAAGCGACTTTATATTCGTCAGTAGTGATTTTAAATCGTCCGTCCTGAGGCAGGCGATGTTCATCCACTTTAAGATTAGACAAAATTTTGATACGGGCGATAATTCCGGACTGGACCGACTTAGGCAGGACCATTACGTTTCGCAGTATCCCGTCAATCCGGTACCGGACCAAAACATTTTTTTCTTCCGGTTCAATATGGATATCACTGGCGCCTTCAATTACCGAATATTCAAGCAGGGTATCAACTATCCGGACAACCGGCAGGTCTTCAGCCAGTCTTTTTAAGTCTTTATGAGTGTCAACTTCGCTTAATTTATTCGGGTCAAGATAGTCAAACTCGGCTTTAAGGCTTTTGTGGTACTGTTTTAAGGTATCGGAAATGCTGTCCGGAGTAGTTAGGTGAAGGATCGGCTTTAAACCTATTTTCTTTTTTATAAATTCTATTATTTCAATATCTTCCGGATCCAGCAGCGCTAATTTTATTTCTTTTTCATTAGCGTCAAAAGATATTATATTATGGCTGGTGGCGATCGGTTCCGGAACAGTGAAAAGCACGTCCTTTCTTATGGTTTGATTTTTCAGATCAATAAAAGGTATTTTATAAAAACTGGCCGCGTTTTCGTAGAGAACCGCCGGAGTGATCACTTTTTTTTCATTTAAATAGTTCTCAAGTTTTTTCCCTTTAGCCTTGGCTTCATCAGCGTATTTTTTAAATTGTTCTTTTGTCAGCGACTCTGCCTTGATTAGAATTTTTTCCAGTTGTTTGTTGGTAAACATGGAGTTTAGGATTTTTCTTAGATTTGCATTAATAAGATTTGCACAACTTGATTATATTATAACATAAAATGGACAAAAACGGAAAATTTATAACTATTAATTCAAAAACTAATAGCTTGTTTTTTGTTGGAGAATTTTTTATAAAGCAAAATTTTATCCTCCGTAGTCCCGAAGGAATCTTTTAAAGAGGTGGCTGGGAAAGTTAAAAGTTATTTATAAAAAAAAACGATCCCCGCCCTTCTTACGAAGTAGCGGGGTCTCGGAGTTGCGCTTAACAAGCACTAACCATTTGTATTTACAATATAGCATGCCAGCTTCATTTGTAAATGTGAATATGTTAATAGTGTAGAAAAACAAGTTATTGGTTGCGGATTATTAAATATAATCAAAAACCAATAGCTTGTTTTTTGTTGGAGAATTTTTTTAAAGCAAAACTTTATCAAAATTTTATACTTTTTTTATGATTTCTTTATATCTTTTTCGGATTTTGTTCGTGCTAAAAAAGTGAAAAATTTATGGCTAATTCTACCTTGCTCTTAGATTTATAATATGCTAATGTTGGGGATAAGGACTTATTATAAACAGGGAGGATAATGCAAAAATATGAAATTGCGCTATTTACTCCTTGCGCTAGTTACGTTTTGTCTTGCCGGTTGCAGCGACACGGAAATACCGCGGAGTTATAAACCACCATCGCAGAAAGCATTTGTTCCGGTCGTGGAGAAAACAGAAACGACAGTTAATACTACCGGCCTTGAAGATTTATTTAAAGCGATTGAGCAGGAAAAAGTTGAAACAAAAAAAGAAATAGAAAAACCAAGTAATGTCCCGCTTTCGAATGATAATCATTATATAAATGTAGACGGCAATAAAGTTCATTCTCCGGCATATGCGCCATCGCGCCCCGCGGGTGCTTCCGCCCGCTGTCGTGACGGCACTTATTCCTTTAGTCAAAATAGACGTGGTACTTGCTCGCATCATGGAGGGGTAGCGACGTGGTATTAATTATCTTTATTGTTTTAAAATATAAAGCACTAGTCCAGATACCTGGGTTAAAACAAATTTGATTATGAAGAATTTTATTAAAAAAAATTGGTTTCGATTATTCATCATTTTAATTCTAATCATTGTGTCGTTTAGTCTTTTAGCGTACATTTTTGATAAAAAACGGAATAGTAATTTTTACAAAAATCAAGATTGTCAAAAAGAAAACAGTATAAGCTACTACAATAGTAAGACAAATAAATGTGAGATAAAAAAAATCAAACTACCTGATTTTGATTTTTGTGATTTCGAAATATTTGATATAAAAATAAATCAATTCCATTTTGATGGGCCAGATTATGAGAGAATAAGTAGACTAGAAGAAAGTTGTAAAACTGGTGGAACTTTCAGTTCATTGTCATGTGGGTGGGCGGAAGATGAGAAGAAGAGCAATAGAGAAGATACTTATATTGAAATTGAAGGTTTGTTAAAAAGTCAAAAAGATGAACGTTTACATTCTATTATATCTAAAATATACACAAAAGGAGAAAATAAAATTTTACTTGGAGTTGGTTCTGATAATTTTAAACGAGATGTAGGCAAGGACGAATCTATTCCTTTCAAAATTTCTGTTTATATTAACAGGAAGAAGGAATTAATAGGTAATTTTTTTAGTAAAGATGATGAAGTGGATATTGATACGTATCCCTGGTTTTTGACTTGTGAATAATTTAATATTATTAAATAATGATTATGAATCAAAAAATAATAGATAAAACTTATAATACTCTGAAGGAAGTTGCATCTAGTAAACAGCTAATTAACTATGGGCAGTTATATGACCAGATTGGTGTTGATAGTCGTGATCCAAGAGAGAGACGACGGGGTTCAGATATTCTCACAGAAGTAAACAAGATTAGCCTTGAAGAAAAGGGTGTGATGATTTCATCAATAGTTGTTTTGCAGGAGGAGCAAATTCCGGGTGGAATGTATTTTGGCTTGGCTGTTGAATTCGAAAAGTTAAATGAGGGTGCTAGCGAGAGCGAAAAACTTGCTTTTTGGCAAGAAGAATGCAAGAAAGTATTTGAAGCCTATAACAATGATGATAGCGAGGAAAACTAAGAAGACGAAGAAATCAAGTAGAAAATACTTCTTTTTAATAATTGTACTATGAATACCATAGTTTATGAAGAATTTATTGAAAGCGAGGGGTACTGGTTTAATATAGAGAAGACAGGCTCCGGGATGTATTGCGTTGTTAATACTAGAAGAAAGAAAAATATGATTAATCGTGATGATATTCCGTTTGCTGTTCGTGATTTTGAGACCTATGAAGAGGCAAAAAAATATTTAGAAACCTGTATAAAAGGTAACGCGTGGTGAATAAAAAAATATGAATACTTTTCCTAAAAATGAAATAAAAGAAGTTAATGAAATGTTGCATAAGCTATTGGGCAATAGATGGTCTAAGTTAAATATATACGGGAAAGAAATAATGTTTCCTGGGGAAGGTTTTTTGGGCAGGCAAGTAAACGATAACAGCATCAAATCGTTTGAAAAAAAAGAAACATTGGTTTTGTTAAAGAAATGTTCTGATAGTTGTTATTTAGATATTTATAGATTTTTAAGTTTTTATTATCCTCGCTGGATAGCATACAACGTAATAAAAGAAAGTGATGATCATTATGCAGAATATTCTGCTAATAACGAATTACTCATTGCTTTAACTTCAATAATCGATAGAATAGCTAATAAAATATATAAAAAAAGTTCTATAGATAAACAAACGAATATTTTAAAAGGAAATAATTACGTGGGCTCGACAAAGAAATTTGTATATTTTATAGATAATAATTTGGATAAAGATGATACTCAAAAAATATTTAAGGGTGCAAAAATATATAAAAAGAAAGAAAAGGGAAGTATTTCTAGTTTAAAAGAGTTTGCTAAGTATATATATAAAATAAGAAGTCTGATAGTCCATGAGGCAGAATTAGGTGGTATTTATCCATATAATGTAAGCTTTGATTTTGATGGCAATAAAATAGATAATATGACTTTCATGTTAACACCAAATGTGTTTCGTAAATTGTTATGGAAAGCAATATTTAATCATTTGGAGTTGAAAATAATATTTTAACTTTTTATGTGTTAAGTTTAAAATAAATGATAAAAACAACAATATTATAAATAGAAAAATTTTAAAAAATAAAATATGTCACGAAGAAAAAAATATTATAAAGATGATTTGACGGGTTCGTTATTGGCTCTATTGTTATTACCTATTATTGGGCTGTATCTAAAGTTTAAATTTTTTTTTGAGAGTTACGGCTATTGGGTAATGGGTGGATTAATTATTGTGGTCGTGTTGTGGTTTACGTTTTTTTATCATGGTTATGTGTTTAGTCGCCATAGCAAGGCGACTTGGTATGCCTTGAAATTGAATAAAGCCTTAGAGCGAAGAGGAGTTATTGCCAAACTTGAATATTCTGACGGGCACAAGCATATTGATATTTTTATTTCTGATGCTCGGATTGCGATTGAGGTTGACGGGATACAGCATTATGTTAATGCCAGGCAAATTGAAAGTGATTTTGACCGCAAACGCGGATCATTTAAAAAAGGGGTTGATACAATTCATATACCGAATATATTAGTCAGATCTAATTGTCGACGGATTGCTCGGGCAGTTGCGGAGGTGGTTAAGAAACGTGAGAACGGATAATATAGTTTGCGCAACCCACCCTAGGAATTATTGGAAAGTTTTAAAAAATAGGCTAAAACAAAAGTGTACACCTGGGTGTACACCTCTCACCTATGCCAAGGCTTTGATGGATAAAATATTATTAAATAAAAAAATATATGCAAACCAAAAAAACAACAATTCTAATTTTAATCATTACTGTTTCAGTCATTGTTTCCGGGTGCGTGAAACAGCCGGTAGTTAATCAAAGCCAGAATGAAAATCAAGGAGATAATCAAATATCTACTTCAACGAAGGAAGAAAAAAACAATGAAGTTTTAAAATTAACTGGCCAAGATGAGAATAATTGGAATATTTACAAAAGTGAAAAGTATGCATTTGAGATTGAAACACCAGAAAAATGCAAATTTATTAATACAAAAACATATAACAAGGGCGTTTCTTATTATTTTTATTTTGACTGTTTTGTCATTGAAATAGTTAAAAATTATTATTCAAAAAAAAGCCTACAAAACAAAAATGAGTTATTTCAATTACTTTGCGATTCCCCTTATATAGATAATATGGACGCATGTATAAGTGGTCGTGAGATTGACATAAAACAAGTTGAGATCAAAAAAATAAACAATAAAAATATTATAAAAACAATAGAAGCAGCTGGGCTAGGTAGTGAAGTAGATATGAAATATTATTTATTATCAGATGATTATTGGTTTTCATTAAGTGTTGGGGCTGAAAATATTGATGATTTAGACACACAAACAAAAAACGATTTATTAGATATAGTAACAACCTTTAAATTTGTAAACTAAGAATATTATTTCAGGAAATATAATATTTTATTGTGTTTCCCTAAGAGTAATTTTTACTCTAAAAAATAAATAAAAAGGAGGTGAGAAAAATTCGTTCTTTACAATTCAACTAACCTTAATCAGAAATTCGGAAAAGGAGACGAATGAAATGAAAAAATTACCAATTATAGTTTTAGGCATTTTTTTGGCTTTAGTGTGTTATGTGGATAGCTCCCATGCCTATGAAGTAAGCCTGCCTGGCGTTCAGTGGATATCACAACTTGACACAGCAAACGGAATGGGTACTGATTGGACCAGCACAATGAATTGCGGTCCAACTTCATTGGTAATGACAGCGTCATATTTAAGGAGTTTTACTCCGACAACTCAAATTGTTAAAGATTTAGATGACTGGTTGTATGAAAATGAATTAATTCCAGCTATAAATAACTACAATTTGACGCACCCTAATGGTACTAGCCAAGGTGACTTACGGGCTGCTTCTGCTTATTATTTTGGTTTATGGAATACAGAGTATCACAACACTTCAGTTTTAAGCAGTGACGCTCAGTTAGATTTGATGCATAATTCATTGAACCAGGGATACCCAGTAATTATTGGCGTGAGAACCAATATGAGTATAACTGGGGCACTACATTGGATGGTTGCTATTGGTTTAAGGGATAATGATAACGACGGGGATTATGACGATGTTTATGTGAATGACCCAGGCAAAAGTCCAACAAACAGTTTAAGAAGGACGTGGTATCCAATCTCCCAATTCAAAAATGTTTTTACTGGAGCGGTTTATTTCTATAACAACAACCAAGCCGGAGAATACAACGATCCATACGGCTGGCATAACGAGGAATATTATGCCAACGGCAGTACTTCAAAAATGCCGGCGGAACCCTCACAGCCATTTGTAGATTATTATCTTAACAACGGTACGGAAACCTTAAAAGGCCCTGATTTTTTTGGATATCCCACGGATACTGTTCATCAGTATTATTATAGTGGTCTCTGGGTGCAAAATTATTCCAATGGCTATCTTTTTATACTGAATCAACATATCTATAATATAACACGGAATTATATGGGAGTTGCGCTTTCTGTGCATGGACATATGAGAGATTACTGGCAATGGTATTATATGAATTTAAAAGCGCCGGTTACCAATGAATATTTTTATCCAGAAGGCACAACCGATTATGTGGTGCAGTGGTTTGAACCAACTGACAATCATTATATTGCCGTGGTTTATGATAACAGGGAAGAAGTAGGAGGAACATTTGCCCAATACGAACAAAATGACGCAGGTTGCCCTCTTTATGAGCAGAGATATTTTGATCAAGCGCGAGAATTAAACTGCGGTTATAAATCAGACGGTTACGGAATGGGCGGTGGCGGCCCCATGATCACTGACCCGGCCAATCTGACAGCAAGCGCGTTGTCAGATACAAGCATTAGCCTGGTAATGAGTTTACCGGAGAACGCTGGCGATTATGACCAAACTGTTGTTATCCGTGATGGCAATATTTTGTCAACGCATAATACAGTATCCAATAATCTGATAGTATCCGGCCTGTCTGCCGGAGAGAATTATTGTTTTCGAGTAAGATTGCAGAATTCCAGTTCGGGTCTGCAATCAGAAGTGTCTAATGAGGCCTGCGCTACGACTGATTCAAGTCCGCCCCCTCCGCCACCACCGGATTACACGGTAGAGGAAGCAGTGATGTGCGAGAATGTGGAAGCAAGCGCGCCGTATAATTACATTGATCCGAATTACACCTATGCCAAATCACCGGGCGTGTATGCTTATACCTGGATGCGCGTATTCAGCACTAATCCGAATTTGAGTTTTGAATGGAAGCTGTATTATCATCCGGACAATCTTCGTATTTGGGATGCCAGCAAAAGCGCGAATCAACCTGTGTATTTAGTAGGCAGTGGTTCATATTATAACTCTACTGCCCAGGAGTATATAGTTTGGCATTATCCGGACTCTACAAATTCTTTGCCATCATATTTCGGACAGTATCGGGTAGAGCTTTGGATTAACGGCGTTAAAGCCAAGATCATATATTTTAATCTGATTTTGGAAACGCCGCTCAAGCCCGGTTTAAGCAACAATCCGACCGCGGAAGAAGTTAATCTTGTTTGTTTTCTGGTTCCCGGAGGGGCCATACACGAGTTGTATCGGGATGATGATTACATTGGTGATTTTAATGGAGTTTATTTTACCGACACCAATGTCGTACCCGGCGCAACCCATGAATATCGGGTAATGGCGGTTTCGGCTGATGGCTTTCGCTCACAGCCTTCTGAAGCGCGGGAAGTAGTTATTCCGTCTGACGTTGAACCTCCTGTCTTAGGAGCTGATTTTATTGCCGACGTGGTAAGCGGTGAAACGTCGCTTACGGTCAATTTTATTGACCTTTCGGTGGGTGAGTTTGACTCCTGGGATTGGGATTTTGGTGATAGGTATAGGAGCACTGAGCCTAACCCAACCCACATATTTGTTCGCTCCGGGACTTATACTGTTTCACTTACTGTTAGCGGACCGGACGGGACATATACTGTAACTAAAGAAGATTATATTACGGTTTCTTACATAACCCGACCACCTCGGCCACCTCGGTTACGGTAGTTAATCCTTTATTATTTATAAAATACGGACAATGCCGAATTCGGCAACGTAATTGTTTATTAAAAATTAATCAACTTATATTACAGAAGGTCTTATCTTGGAGGAGATAAGGCCTTATTTTTTTTATTGGAACCGATTTAGGGTTATCATATCATTATTGCATTGGACAAGACTTTGGTTTGACACTAAAGCCAGGTTTGATATAATATTATAGAACTTGGGCGGTACTGTCGTCTATTTTTTATTAGTAACCAATTTATATCTATGTCACAAAACACTTATTTAAACATTCTAAAGTACGGCTGTTACGCTTCTTTGATTATAGTATTTTTCGTATTTAAGAATTTATTATTCCCTTTTATTACTTCCAAACAGATCACATTTAATATCCTGATGGAAGTTTTATTTATTCTTTGGGTTGCCTTTATAATCAAATACCCGGAATATAGGCCGAAAAAACACTATGTCTGGTTTGGACTCTGCGCTTTTTTCTTTGTAATGATACTCTCCAGCATTACCGGCGTTGATTTTAATCTCTCTTTCTGGGGCGATGTGGAGCGGATGCTCGGTGTTTTTCATATTCTTCACTTTCTGATTTTTTACTTTATAATTATAACGGTGATGCGCACAAAGACGGACTGGAAGATATTTTTTATAATTTCCACTGTATTCGCGGTTTTTGTTTCTCTCAATGCCGCTAACCCCAATAACACGCATAATTACGCGACCATTGGAAATTCGGCCTATGTCAGCGGTTATTTACTGATGAATATGTTCTTTGCTTTGATTTTATTTTTTCGCGAACCAAACAAAGTCTTGCGCTGGATATATATTTTGCCTTTGCTTTTAATACTGCCGGGCTTTAAGGCCGCTAATACGTCCGGCGCCTGGGTGGGTCTGGGCGCGAGCATCGTGGTCTTGACTTTCCTCTACGGCGTGCTTTCAAAAAATAAAAAAATAAAGATAGCGACTTTAACGGTTTTTATTTTGGCAACTTCGCTTTTCAGCTATACTTTTATCATTAACAGGGATAATGTTTTTACTCAGAACAGTGCTTTTGTCAAAAATTTGGTCAGGGAAATTAATGTAGATAAAAATACTTTCCAGACCCGTCTGGTTTCCTGGAGGGCGGCGATAAAAGATTTTTCCAACC
>DAOVXE010000140.1 GCA_030636285.1 Candidatus Falkowiibacteriota bacterium
ACTAAACTATGGCATTTTTTATAGATTTCGCTAATATTGTTTATCTTTGAATCGAGGCTGTTTGGGCGATACCGTGTCCCGCAGCACGAAAATAAACCATGTTAGCGAAATCGAATGTTACTATAAAAAATACTGTTTTAAAAAGTGTCAAAGTTTAGTTATTTACTGTCTTTCTAAAACAGCACCGCACTTTAGGCATTTGATTTTTGAACATGGCATTCCTTTTTCGTGTTTTTGTTGATAGCCGCATTTAACGCAAACGCAGATCCCGTCCGGGCCTCTGCCTTGCGCTTCTTTAACCTCATCCTTAAACTTAGCCTTCCTCTGCCAGCCAAAACCCTGTCCAAACCCCAATTTAGGGATCGTTTTCATCGGCTTGTAATAACCGCTCTCAATATTATGGCTTTTAATTCCAATTATCACATATACCAAACTTTCAATTCTTTCAATTAATTTTTTTCTTAAATTTTCAGACATTTTAGCGGCTTCTCCCACGGGCAGCTTATCTGAAAGGCGTATCTCCAAATTAGCGGTTACGGCTGAGCCTCTTTTTTGTGTTTTTAATTCAGAAATTTCTATCCTCTCTTCTTTGGTAATATTTTTTATTTTATCTTCTATCTCCTTGCCGGCGGAAACATCTAACAAGGAATCGCTTGTTTCTTTGCCAAGCGAAAATGATTCTTTGATAATATATATTCCGATCAGCATTGCCAAAAAAGAATCAGCGTATATCCAATAAGGGGTTAGCATTAGGCCTATTAGAACCGCGATTGAGGTATAAACATCAACCCGCGAGTGGACTCCGTCCGAAATTAGGCTGACCGAATTTTCTTTTTTGCCGTAATGAATTTTTAACCGAGCCATTATTTCATTTATAACAGCTGAAAAAATCATTACCCCAATAGACAAATAGCCTAAGACCACTTTTTCAGGCATTACAAATCCTTGATATGCTTCATAGATTATCCATGCTCCGGTTAAAAATAAAATTGTTGTAATTATCAATCCTGTTAATGCTTCATATTTATAATAGCCATAAGGATGCTTTTGGTTTGCTTTCTTTTTTGCAATTTTAATTCCGCTGAATACGACAACAGAAGAAAATATATCCATGCCGGAATGAATGCCCTCGGCTAAAATAGCAGTTGACTTGGAAAACAAACCAATGCTTATCTTTCCCAAAGCTAAAAATACATTGGCTAATATTGCGATCAATGATATTTTTTCTTTCATGAAATAAATTTATTTATTTATATTTATTTATAATAGCATAATACAGTTGGATTACTAAAATATAAGTATATTATAACGAAATTCGTGATAAAAGTAAACGCAAAATGAAAAAAAACTGCCATATTTGGCAGTTTTTCGTACTTTAATATTGAATTGTGTAAAAACTAACGCTTGCTCCAGCCTTCCGGTGCTTTAATCCGATCCAGGATAACCGGAGCGTCTTCGCCTGCCCGGCCTATTTTGGGGCTGGTTTCCCGCCCCAGCATTTGCGCCATCGCTTCCTCGTTAACCCGCTCGATTTCGATTGTCTTATATTTAAAACCAAAAAAAGTATAAGCAGTTACGATAAGATGTCTGGCACCTGGAGTCATATCAGTAACAGCCGTTTTCATGATAAACATCCGCTCAAACGGATTGTCAAAAAATATGCGCGCCTGCTGGCGAGCATAAGCGTTCTCCAGTCCGGCATAATAATTTTTTTCCGCGCCATCTTGCAGAGGCGTAAAAATCATCACTTTAGGTATGGCCACCCCCAAAAAAATAATAAAAACCATTACAGACGGTATAATTATTTTTTTCTTTAATACTATTTTTTTAAATTTCCGGCTGTTTTCCAGATAGCCAAGCAATAAGGCATAAACCGTTAACCCAGCTCCTAATATGACCAAATACGGTGCGACCGGAATATAATGAAAGACGTACAGATAATCAACGTACTGGAAAGCCTGCTGAACGCCGCCGCAATTGCCTAAAAACAAAAAAGCTAAAAGCAAATTGTAGATCCAGGGCAAATAATTATATTTGGAATTTTTCAAAAGCTTCCAACTGACTAGGGAAAACAACGCCAGATAAACCAGGACAAAAGCGCTGGTAATCGGCAATTGCGATTTCCAGCGTCCATCGTGCGGGATTTGTACAAAAACATAATAAGTATTACTCGCCAGTACAAATATTGAACCTAGGATAAATGATATGGGAAAAGGAAAATTCAGCCTTATCCGGATGCCGCGCTTCAGTAATTTTTCATTTACGCCCATAATAGCAATACCGATAAGTCCGCCAGAAAGCACTATTCCAAACAGCGCCGCATGGACCATAATATCATCCCATCCCCTGAAAGGCTTAAGGTAACTATACAGGGTCGTGTAGCCGATCCTTTCATTGACAAAAATATATAATTTGAAAATAAATATCAGCAAAACAGAATAAGCAAAAGAACCGGCCGCCAGAGATGGTAATATATCCATAACGCGGTCCTCTTTCTGAATAACTGTTATAAACACGCCGGTCAAAATCGGTATTACCCAGAAGAATGCCCAGCCTAAATTCTCAAGGTAACTGGCTTTAAAGTCCACGAAAGTCAAAAAACTCAGGATCACCCCGATAATACTGACAATTATCGCCTTTTTGAATTTATTTTTATTTATATTCATGTATTTTTTGACCAAATAATTGCGGTAAAGATAATTTCTTTTTTATTGTTTTTGTCATTGGTTTATTTTGTTAAATCAAATTTATAAACAACGCAAGCAAGTAAATAGTATAATATCAAATTCACCAACACAAAACTAAAATTTACCCAAGTTGATAAAAATATATCCGGCGCTATTCTTCCGATGTAACCAAGAAAAGTTTTATGCAAAAAACTGAATGTAAGCAAAAACATGACAACTTTGAAAATATTGTAATATTCTCCACCGAGCGATACTTTCTTTTTGTAAAATGCAATAGCCAAATATCCGATAATTATATATCTTAACAAACCAACAATAAACTGGCCTATTTTATAATAAACCGCGTAACCGCTAAAATAATAATTCATGGCTAACCAGCGATTAATGAGTATTAATAAAATAGCGGTTACAAACGCCGCCAAAATCATGAATAAAAATAATGTTATTTTGGGGCTGTCGCCAATTAAATTTTACGACTCACAAAAAACAGTCCGTCAGGACTGTAAAATAACCAAAGTTTTGCACATTTTTACTATAGAAAAAAAGCTA
>DAOVXE010000124.1 GCA_030636285.1 Candidatus Falkowiibacteriota bacterium
CGCGTATGCTCATAAATTCCATTTTGTATAAATCGAGGGGGGTTAAAGTTATGCGAACATAATTAACACCCATTGAATTACGCCCGATTTTAAAGCTTAGTGTTTTTTCACCGGCGGCAAGATTTTTTGCACCGATCATAAAAAGTGCGCGGTTACCAATTTGGTTGGCGATTTCTTTAGCAATGTGATAATTAGTTGTTTCCATGATTTCAATCGTTTTTGTTTGTTTTAATAGTACAAATATACACTTAATTGTTATATAACCAACTAATTAAGCTATTGATTTACTTTTCTGGTTATTTTATGGTTACCCGTTGGTTATTTTCAGGTTATCGGGTAACCGCCAAATAACCGCCCCCGATTGACATAATGGTTTTTGTCGCTCGCGCGCTTGACTTTCTCGCCCGCGCGGTTGTATTTTTGCCCTATGAAAATGAATATCGAGCCGCGGGAACTTATGTTACTTACCGCAATGCAGTATTACGGTTTACGCGAGATACCCGGCGCGGATCATAACCCGAAAATACTTGAGTTTTTTAGCGAAATCGGGCATAATTGGGTACAAAACGACGAAACCGCTTGGTGTTCAGCCTTTATCAATTACGTCGCCAAAATCAGCCATTGCGAATACAGCGGTGAACTTAACGCGCGGTCATGGCTTTCAGCCGGTCAAAAGGTAACAACCCCCAAACATGGCGACGTTGTAATATTTTGGCGCGAGTCAGAAATATCTTGGAAAGGTCATGTTGGTTTGTATGCCGGTCAAACGCCCGATGAAATACTTTGCTTGGGCGGCAATCAGGGCAATGAGGTTAATATAAAGCCCTATGACAAAAGCCGGGTAATTCAGTACCGGCGGCTTAACTTTTTAACCCCTTAAAATTATAATCATGGATTGGATGAATAGCGCATTTGCGCAAATACAGGAATATATCAGCGTACCGTATTTACTTACGTTTTTATTGCTTTCGTACTTTATTAACGGGTATTTCGGAGCGCTTTTACAACGTATAACGCGCTTTCATTGGAAAACTGTTTATACGGTGTTATTGCTTGCAACGCTTTTGGCAATTCCGTTTTGCCTGTTTACAAAAATCGGTTGGGTAAAGATTGTTTTTTCTTATGCCCTTGGTACGTCATTGCATGAACTCGCTTTCAAATATATCGCAAAGCTTTTTAAGAAATGATCCTAAACAAAATATTAGATTGGCTTGGTAAGTGGTTCGCCCGCGCGCAAACCGTCGCGCTTATCGTAATACTCGCATTTTTTTTCATATCCATTTTTCAAAATGGTTGTGACCGTCGCGAGATTGCGCACTTGGTTGAAAGCGTTACCGGGCTGAATGTTGAAAATGATCTTTTACATGACCATATAACAGAGCGGGACACGCTTTTAATCAAAAAAGATTTAACGATTTCCCGCTTAAACGATTCAATCTCTTTATCTCAAGGGCGTTACAATCGCTTAAACGGAAATTACCGGGCGCTTGGTCGTAAATATCAAAACCTCGCGGGCGAATTACTGACAATTACAGGCGATTCATCATATAAATTCATTAATGAAACCGCTTACCCATTTGAGGGGGTCAGGAAATACCCGCTCAATGAGCCGCAAATAAAAGGTATTCATCTTACTTTTTTAGAGCATAAAACGCTTGAATTGCTCAACCATAATTTAACGGATCAGATAAATGAATTAGCTGATCAGCTTGTATTAAAAGATACGGTTATTGAAACGACTGCAAGCAAAATGATACTCATGAGAGCGAACCGCGCCGACCTTGAGCAAACCGTACAAAATAAAGATGAGGAAATTGATATAAAAACCGATGCGCTCAAAAAGCAAAGCCGCGGTAAACGATTTTGGCAAACCGGGGCGTTGGTTGCAATTATTCTTTTGGGGGTCTTGGCGGTTGGTAGTTAATTTTCATTAAAATACCTGATATGATTAAAGGTTTTGAAATGCTTACCTATGAAATTACGCCCTTTGAAATCAAAAAAGTTGTGCCTTGGCTGATTCAGACACTTAACGCCCGGACAATAAATAATCCCATTTCAAACAAAGAATTGGTAAGGTTGTGCGCTCATCCAACATCACCCCCGCGAATACGCAAAATAATCCATGCAATACGGATATTAGATTACGTCCCGCTTTTGGTTGCCAATAGTCAGGGGTATTTTATCGAAACCGACCGGGCGGTAATTGCCACTTATATAATGTCATTGCGGCAACGTGCAAATTCAATTTCGGCGGTCGCGGCGGCACTTGAAAAGCAATTAAACCAAAAGGCTGATTTCGATCAATTGCAACTTTTTGATGAGGTCGGCAATTGACATTGTGGAAATATACGCGCGCGCCCTTGACATTTCGCCCGCGCATTTATAAATTTGGTAAAAAATTGATATGAGCGCTTTTGTACAAGATCAGGATTACCGGGTATTAATTACCACTGAGCAATTTGCCCAAATAACTGAGAATCAAACTGATAAGGATATTTGCCTTGAGCAATCACTTGAGGAAATAAAAGAGTATTTGCGGCATCGCTTTGACGTCGAATTTGAAATGAGGGACATCGCCGACGCGAGCGACGCGGGCGACGTTACCGCCCTTGAAAATGCCCGTATTTGGGATGTAACAAACTCGTTGCATTATCTCTGTATTAAAGATGCGACAAATCAACCTTTGAACGCAACCGAATTTTTTACCCAAACCGACGACCGCAATCAAAAGCTTGTACAAGTTGCCGTTGACGTTTTCCTTTATCATTTACATACGCGCCTTAACCCTCGCAACATACCCGAACACCGGAAAATAAGGTATGACGGCGACGGCGATATTAAAAACGCCATGAGCGCCGTTAAATGGCTTTTAATGGTACAAAAAGGAACGGTTGCCCCTGACTTAACGCCCCTGCTTGATGAGGACGGCGAGCAACTTGATACGGGTCAATCAATTATTTATGGTAATTCCCTTGCGCCGCGCTCGTATGCTGACCGGGGCGGGCAATTTACTGGTAACCCTTAAAATATAATTATGGCTTTAATTGATCTTATAAAAAGGCGCTCGCCAAATACCAGAGTAACCAACGCCGAAATCAAGCAATTCACAAATAAGCTTGCCAAGGAACTTAAAAAAATCAATCGCGACGCGGCATTATTACAGTTAACGCCGGTACAACTTTACCGGTATTTTTGGGAAATACAGGATTGGCGCGACGCCATTGACACCGCTGAAAATGTAAACAGCCCTGACAAATACGACCTGATTGAGATATTCCATGATATTGTTGATGATTACGCGGTTTATTCAGCCATGCAACAACGTACCTCAAAGGTGATAAACTCCAAGATTATGTTTATCAACCCGGACGGCTCAGAAAACGAGGATATAAAGCCATTTTTCGTTAATGCCGACGGGACGCAAAAAGCATGGTTTCGGCATTGGCTGAAAATTGCTCAAGATGTAAAATATTACGGTTTTGAGGTTGCTGAATTGGGCGCTTTTATCGAGGGCGAATTTCGGCAAGTTGGCGCGCTCGATCCC
>DAOVXE010000135.1 GCA_030636285.1 Candidatus Falkowiibacteriota bacterium
CAGGATAAATAATTGCCAACCGGCATCAACTGTCCCTTGTCATTAATAAAGGCCAATAGCTCGCTGCTTAAATTAAACACAAATGAACCCACAAACTGTTTTGGCACTGCCTGCTCCGGAATCAGCGCGGATAAATATTGGTCGCTTGATTCAAGCTGCGTTTCAACCAGTTCTTTCTGTCCGATCAATGTGGTTAGCCAGCTATAATTATCCCAGCTGACCGCTAACACCAGCTGGCTCGCCGTATCCGGATCCAGATTAAACTTCTTGACCGGCAAATCATTAGCTTTAATTTGATAAAAACTAACCCGGGTAAGCTCATCCACTACTATATTTTTAATAAGATTAACTTTGGCTTCGGAATCAATTATTACATAGTTATCCGCTATCTTGCTTATGGCCTTGGCTCTGGCCTTTTCATCTTTGGGTAAATTTTTAAATTCCAACGGGATATAAGAGCTCATTATCCAGCCATCGCTGGTAATAATAAACCCCTGGCCGCTTTCGTTATTTAGCTGATAATAATCACTAACATCAAAAGGGGTGCTGGTGCTTTTGCCGGCGCCAGTACTGCTGGTGGCGATCCGCGGGAAAATCCCGACCAAACCGCTCTTGACCGCTACGACAGTATCCGCTACTTTTGTATTTTGCTCAACCACTACCTTTTTCGCTCCCTGGATAATCAAGCTGGAGCCATAACCCCTTTGATTTGATACGTTAATCTCTCCGAACAAAGGAATATTAAACTCGTCTTCCAGAAGATAAACCCGGGCCATCAGCGCTCCGACCGCGCCGCCAGCCAGCCCGAAAATAGTGGAGATCAATATTATATATACTAATTTATATTTATTCATCAATGTATGCCCAAAGAGCACTAACAGTAGTCGGGAATATTCAAATTCCTTGACTGTTAATTATAACTTATCCAATTAGATGTTAATAAAACCAATAAAATACTGGAAAAGCCGAATATTAAATATGATTTTATAATACTCCTGGTTAGAGTATTTAATAAATAAAATCTTGTCAAGCCAATGATCATATAATAGCATACCGCCAGCATCAGGCCAAGAATATAAAAGCTAAGCGTCATAAATGACGCTGCCCAGGCCATCTCAACCAATACCAAGCTGATAATCAACATATAAAAAAAGCGGGCATTGACATCAATTCGGTTGGCCCAAAATACCTGATAAATGATTATTAAAATTGCCAAAAGTAAAGCGATCATTAATATCCAGGTATTAATATTTAAAAAGGTTTGTAGACCATATATGGCTGAGGCAATAAAGTAAAAACCAAGGAAATTTCCATACGATGAAATATTTTCCAGCCCGTCCGCGTGATATTTTTTTATATCTATCAAAAAGCAATAAACCGTGCGGAAATACAAATAAGCAAAACCGGCGTTTATTAAAAATAATAATTGCACAAACCATTTACTTGAAACCATTGAACTAAAAAACATTGAGCCAATCAAAAAAAGAACCGGTAGTATCAAGAAATTAACCCAGCTCTCCTTTCTTTTGCTTGCTCGTATAAACTGCCGAATTACAAAAAAATAAATCAGCGTATTAAGCACCGCTATGACATAGATCATTTTGGGGAAATAAAAAAATACTTCTGAGTTGCACAAAATAAATAGCGGGGTGATAATGGGTAATAATCGGTTATAGCGCATTTTTATTCGCTTAGCCAGCTGTACTCGGACCGCGCTCCTCTAAGCATGGCCAGTCCTTCCGAGCGGGCGAAATCATCCTGATTCTCAAGCGCCTGCTTAAGGTAGCTCAGGGACAGTACCAGATCCACGTGCAAATCACGAAATTCTTTTGGTACTCTAAGATCCATTAAGCTGATCTTCAACTCGGCCAGATCAATGGCCAGCGTTTCGCGGCCGCCGTTGGCAAAACTTGTTTCATTAAGCAATAAACTGTCTTCAGTGTCCAGGCCGGCTTCAGCAAGGATCTGGTCATACTCAAGCAAGGCCTTCCTGACATTAGCCTTGTAATTTGCTTCCAGTTTAACCAGGTCTATTGGCGCTTCTATTGCCGGCGCCTTCCTCGCTGTTGGCTGGTAATTGGTCTGCTTAATGGTAACCGGCGTGGAGGTAAAAAACAAATAAAAAATCAGCAGAAAAGCAATACCGGATAGAGCCAGTAATAATTTAGCTTGTTTAGTCATGGGGATATATATTAATTTATTAACTCACCTTACACATTAATTATAACTTTGCTTACGCGATAAGCGCGTAACATGAATTATTAATTTATTATTTCAAAATCATCATCATCGCTGCTTTTTTTCTTTTCCAGTTTTAGCTTGTTGATCTCATCAAGATCGCCGCCTAGATCATTCATTACTAAATAATTATTGGAAAAACTATAGATCACATCGTCAATATACAAACAGCGCTTTACTGAGTTGTCATAATAATTATAACCGCGCCAATAATCTCGCGGCGAGGGCCGACCGTTGTCAGAATGGTCAATCTTGCCTTTAAGTTCTATCTTATCTTCGGTTATCGTAAACACGGCCGCGCCGCTAAATACCAGTTTTCCATATGAACGCGAGTCAATTGTTTCGCGGATTGAAACCGGCATTGCCATTAAATTTTTATCTTTGGAAAAAAGAAAGGCTTTATGGTCATGCAAGGCGATGGAATCGCTTCCGGCCTCGCCCATTACGTATGTATCTACCTCTTTGGGGTTAGCCACGTCGCTAACATCAAACAAGGAAACTTTGATTCCCTTGATCCGAACGCCGCCCCACTCGGATTCACCTGTGTCTTTGCCAATGCCGATCAAATGCTTGTCGTCATAAGGGTGGAGATAGTTGGAAAAACCCGGTATTTTCAGTTCGCCCAACACTTTAGGATTTTTCGGGTCTTCAAGATCAATTACAAATAAAGGGTCAATCTGCTTGAAAGTGACCATATATGCCCGGTCCTGCATAAAACGGACTGAATAGATCCTCTCCCCCTTGGCCAACCCTTCAACCGCGCCGACTTGATTTAAGTCTTTATCTAAAACATAAAGATTGCTATAAGACTCGCGCTCTTCGTCGTCCATATATCTGCTCCATGTCCGATTTTTGGTAGTGGCAATGCGGAAATAATCGCCTTGCTCGTCCATGGAAAACTGGTTTAAAACATGGCCGGTAACCTGGCCATTGGTCTGATACTCAATTTGGTCTTTATTAATTGCTACTTTATGAATTACGGTCTTTTCCAGCTCCTTGGAAATATCCTGGTATTTTTGTTTCATGGCCGCTTCCAGCTCGTCTTCCAGATTTTCCTGCTCCTCTTCACTAAGAGTATAAACATAGCGCTCAATTATTGCGCTTATTTTGCGCTGTTTTTCATCCGGGCTAAGAATATAATTCTCAACTATCTCA
>DAOVXE010000008.1 GCA_030636285.1 Candidatus Falkowiibacteriota bacterium
GAGTTGATTATTTTAAGCCGCGCGGCGTGCCAATGCGTCATTTGGAGATAGTGGAATTAACGTGTGAAGAAATTGAAGCTTTACGTTTAAAAAACATTGTCGGTTTGGATCAAAATGAATGTGCCGAAAAGATGAAAACATCGCAGAGCACATTGCAGAGAATTTTGTGTTCAGCCGGCGCGAAAGTTACCGATGCCTTAATAAATGGCAAGGCGATTAGAATTATTAGCAGTGATAAGTAAAAGATTAATAGATGTTTGATAAAAAAAACGGGTAAGGCCGTTTTTTTTTTGCTTTTAACCCCTTAAATATGGTAAAATTTATATGTATTTAATAATAAATTTTAAGAGCTGTATGAGGAATTTTTATATTATAGCGCTAGTACTGATTTTAATAATTGTGCCAGCACTTTTTTTAGTGCTATTACCAATAGATCTATTAGCTGAAGAAGAAGTCATTGTTGAAACAGCGGTTGACGAGCCGCAAGCCATGAATATAGTTGTTTTTATGACCACTGACCAGCGCTGGGACACGATCGGGGATAATCAAATAAACGTGGATATCAACACCCAATTCGGGCGAAGCGTGATGCCTAATGTGCAGAGCAAACTGATTGACCAGGGAGTGGTTTTTAACCAAGCTTACGTTACCACGCCGCTTGCCAGTCCGGCGCGGGCCAGTGTTCTTTCCGGCGGTTATCTGGCGCAGAATACCGGCGTACTGACAAATGAAGATCCCAACGGGGGCGTGGCGCGTTTCCGCGATCAAGACACGATCGCGACCCAACTGCAAAATACTGGCTACAAAACCGGCTTTGTCGGATCATATTTAGGCGGATACGCGGACAAGGACAACTATATTCCGCCTGGTTGGTCCAGCTTTTGCGGAGTAAACGAAGCAAACAATTGGAATAATTATTCAATCACCCATGGCGCAAGCGAAAGCAAAGCCGCGCGAGGCCAAACAACCCGGGAAAGCGAATATATTGTTGAAAAACAAGCCGAGTTGGCGCTTGATTTTATAGATAAAACCAATGGCTCGCCTTATTTTTTACTGTTTAGCACCGATACCCCGCGTTATCCGGCTACCCCTGCCTTAGGCGATGAGAGCCTTTATGAGGGTTATAAATATCGTTCGCGAAGCTACGCTGAAAATAACGTGGCTGATAAGCCGGCCTGGGCGCGTGATCAGGCTGATAAGCGCTTTTCCACTCTTAAAGATTCGCGCGACGATTTTCACTTGCGCCAGTTAAGGGCCTTAAACAGCGTGGACCAGGCAGTCGGGGATATAATAGATAGGATCGCTGATCAGGGACAGCTGGATAATACTGTTTTTATATTTACCTCAACCAACGGCTATCTTTGGGGCGAGCACAAACTCTGGGGCAAGAACGCGCCTTATGACGAAGCTTTGCATGTGCCTTTGGTTCTGGTCCATCCGGGAATCAGTGCCAGGCAGATTGATGAGCTGGTGGCAGCCAATCTGGACGTTGGCGCGACTATCCTGGGCGCGGCCGGAATCGCGCGAGAAACCGATGGCCGCAACCTGATACCTTATTTAAATGGCCAGCGCTCTGATTGGCGCGAGCAAATATTTATTGAGTCTTTTCATCCGGAACACGGTTTTGTTGGATTTAAATCAAAAGATTATTCCTACATTGACTATATTACAGGTGAAAGTGAATATTACGACCATACTATTGATCCTTTGGCAAAGGCCAACAAAGCCGGAAGCGTGGAATATGATGAGATCATCAGCTTGCTCCAGGCGTCTTTGGAGCCAAACAAGGGAGCCTTTATTACTAATTTAAGTATCCCTTTGGCAGCGCCGGGAACCATGTACAGCGCGGATCTTTCTTCCTGGGGCGCGTCGCCATTTACCTACTCCCTTTACAAAGGATCCATTCCCCCCGGACTGAATTTGGACACTGACAATGGAGTTATTTCAGGCCAGGCGGCTGCTGATTTAAGGCAGAATATTTCCATTAAAGCCGGGAGCGCCAAAACAGCCACGCATAGCGGTTGGCCGCAAACTCATATCCGCGAGTATATTTTAGCCAGTGGGGACAGCGCTGGTTCAGCTTTGACCCATGGGCCGGTGATAGGCGCTATGACTGAGAACAGCGCTGGTATTTGGCTACGGATAGAGCCGGGTGGGAGCGCGCAGATCAAATATACGGCCGACCCTGAGCTGGATAGTGGCTGGCAATGGTCTTCCGCTGTTACTACCGGAGCGGAAAAAGACTATACCGGTATAATTTCGCTTAGCGGTTTGGAACCGGATACGCTCTATTATTATCGGATTTACATAAACGGCGAAGAATATAAGACAAATAAAGAACTTGAGTTTAAGACTTTTCCCCGTTTGGGCAAGGAATTAACCCTGGGTTTTATCGCGGACGCGGCTGCTGATCCTAATGTGTCGGCTCCGGCAATTATTTCTCTATCACGCGAAAATCCGGATGTTCTGCTTATGATCGGGGACATGGACCATGGCAATCCGGCGAGTCTGGGTGAATACCGGGCCATGCACCGGGCAAATCGCGGTAATGAAAAACAAGTGGGAGCGGCGCTTAAAGATTATATTTTATATAATACGCCAACAGTTTACGTCTGGGATGATCATGATTACGGCGAAAACCAGGGGGACAAAAATACCAAGAGTAAAAAAGATGCTTTAAGGGCATACAAAGAGTATTGGCCAAGCTATGATCTGGCAAGGGAAGAAGAAGGAATTTGGCAGAATTTTAAATATGGTAATTTAGCCGAAGTTTTTATTCTGGATGTACGCAGCCAGCGTGATCCAGACACATATAAGGATCCTGCGTTTATTCCGGATAGCAAGGCAAGATCCAACCGCGACGCGCTCCGCTTTGACGCCTGCCGCTCCATGTTGGATGGCAACCTGTGCCCGACCAGTCTGCCGACCGGGCAAAAAGAATGGCTTAAGGACGCGCTCTGGTATTCCAATGCCAAATGGAAGATAATAGTTACTCCTGTAACCTGGAACCCAACGACCGAGAAAGACGATGCTTGGTGGGACTTTAGAGCCGAGCGTTTGGAATTGATGGCTTATTTAAGATCACGCGGCATTTCCGGCGTAATATTCGTGTCCGCCGACCTTCATACCGGCGGGGCGATTGATGACGGCACATATTCCGGCTACCCGGAAATGAGCGTGCCAGACCTTAATCTGGGCGGCGCCGAAGTGGCCTGCCGGCTTCACAACCCGGACAGGGAGAGCAATTGCGGGAATTGGTCCCACGGCATTGTGGCTGGCGGCTCCGGCTACGGGCTAATTACTTTAACGCCAAATCAAGCAATAATCGCGGCTAAAAATACTTTTGGGCAAGACACGACCGGAGTGGCGCCCTTGGTTATTGATTATCAGAGCGGTTCACTTACCAGCCTTGGCAACAATGCGGTGAATAAAAGTTTAAGCGTTATAAACAGGGGAAATAATTTGGAAGGCCTTTCGGAAATAACTGACCGTTTCTACAGCCAGGGCGCGCTTGCTTTTGCGCCCGCGCCGGCTCCACCGCCTGTCCCGCTTGAAGTCGTTCCAGGATTTGAGAGAGTTAAGCTTACGGTTAAGAACAAGAAAATGTATCAGAACTTGCAAGGCAGAATTATGCTTACGGTTGAACAAAACGGCGAGGCTTATTATGTTCATCCGGACAATGAAACTATCTATTTCCTGGGTCGGCCAACAGATGCTTTTGCTGTTATGCGCGAGCAGGGCATTGGGATCACGAATGCTAATCTGATGAAGATTCCGGTCGGTTTTGGTTCTGCTGTTGGCCCGGACAGTGATGGAGATGGGCTTTCTGATATGCTGGAAGACGCTTTTGGCACTAATCCGGCCTTATTTGATACTGACAGCGACGGGCATGATGACAGGTCAGAAATTGAAAAAGGCTTTAATCCTTTGCTTCCGAATATTAATCTAAACCTTAGTAAATGGTTTACTAATTTACAGCTGGGCAAAATATTTTTGGCTGTTGAGCAAAACGGCGAAGCCTGGTACGTTAATCCGGCTGACTCTAAACGTTACTTTTTAGGACGCCCCGCCGACGCTTTCGCAATGATGAGGAATTTGGGCCTGGGCGTTTCTAATACGGATTTTAGCAGTTTAAGTGAATAAATTAATCTAGAAATAAAAAAACTACTCCCTCACCTTTTTACTAAAAGGTGAGGGAGTAGTTTTTTTGTATAATTATTCAAATACAGCGTGAATCAGATTACCGACGTAATGAGTTATGATAATAACAGTAATGGCAATAAGAAGGTGTTCGGCAATTACTCTATAGGGTTTGGCTTTCTGCGATTTGGCGATAAACCAGCTTAAGGCTGACAGTAGAAATAAGCCGTAAATTATGCTAATCCAAATAGCGGTTGTAAGCTCAAATATTAGAATCGGGATAATAAAAGTAGAGGAAAAGCCAATCTTGGAAATAAATGTCGCGATTGTGGCTGCCCATACCTCTTTATTGGTTTTTTGGTTATCCGCTTCCTCGGATACATGGATGCCAAGAGCGTCAGAAAAAGAGTCAGCAATCGCGATACTTAAGATGCCACCCAGCACCACAAGCCTTGAGCCAACACTGGAGTGAAGGCCCACCATCATGCCCAGCGTTGTTATTATTCCGGAGGTTAAGCCGAAAGAAAATCCTTTGAGCGCGGAGTTTTTCATATTTAAATTATCCCTTAATTTTGAGTTTTTTGCAAGAAAATTTTAATATTGCGCAGTAATGAATGTAGTTGTATAATTATTTTATGCCTGAATTGCCAGAAGTTGAGATCGTTGTGCGTAATTTGCGTATGAGGATTTTAAACAAAAAAATAAATAAGATTAATATTCTGCTGCCAAGGATTGTAAAATCAAGGAGTTTAAAAAAAATTTTGCTGGGAAATAAATTTGTAAATGTTGAACGGATAGGGAAGTTGATAGTGATTACTTTGGAGCGGGGCGGATATTTATTGGCGCATCTTAAGATGACCGGGCAGTTGATATATTTCTCTCACCCTACCTCACCCCCAGCCCCTCTCCTTCGTAAGGAGAGGGGGACAAAGAGTAGCAAACAAATTATTATTGTTGGCGGGCATAACGACGGGATAAAACCAGAAGAGATGCCAGGCAGATGGACCAGGGTTATTTTTATTTTTAGTGATAGATCAAAATTATATTTTAATGATTTGCGCACCTTTGGCTATTTGCGCATCGTTAATAGTAAAGAATTAGAAATAGTTAAAAGTAAGTTCGGGGTTGAGCCGCTAGGTATAGAATTAACTCTAAACCTGCTTAAAGAAAAAATAAAATTCAGAAAAACATCAATCAAGGCTTTGCTTTTGAACCAGCAGGTAATAGCGGGCTTGGGTAATATATATGTTGATGAAATATTGTTCGCTGCCGGAGTAATGCCCACAAGAGTCGCGAATAGCCTAAAGACAAGAGAAATTAAGAGTATTTATAACACGATTAGGCCGATATTGAAAAAAGCGATCAAGGCGCGCGGCACAACGTTTAATAATTTTGTTGACGCTGATGGCAATATTGGGAATTTTGTTTCTCAGCTTAAAGTCTATGGCCGGAATGGAAAAAAATGTAAAAAGTGTGCTAGTATAATAAAGAAGTTAAAAGTAGCCGGACGGGGTACTCACTACTGTCCTGATTGCCAAAAATAATTAACAGTCAAGGAATTTGAATATTTTCGTTTACTGTTAGTACCCTCTGGGGTATAATATGCCCTTTGGGCATAACTTGAATTATTATTAATAAATAAATTTATGCAAAAAACACTGGGACCAAAAACTAAGAAAAATTTAGAAGAAGCGCTGGCCGGTGAATCAATGGCCAGGAATAAATATGACTGGTTTGCCAAAGAGGCAAAAAAAGAAGGCTATGTTCAGATGCAGAATATCTTTATGGAAACCGCTCTTAACGAAAAAGAGCATGCCAAACTCTGGGCAAAGGCTCTTGGGATAATTAACAAGACCGCGGAGAATTTAAAAGCAGCGGCCGAAGGCGAACTTTATGAACATTCTGATATGTATGTTCGCATGGCCAAAGAGGCAAAAGAAGAGGGGCATGACGATATTGCTAAATCATTTCTAATGGTTGCGGAAGCTGAAAAAGAACATGAAAAAAGATATCGGAAGCTTTTAGAAAACATTGAAAAAGATCAAGTATTTAAGCGCGATAAGGTCAAGCGCTGGAAATGCAATAACTGCGGTTATATTCACGAAGGCAAAGAAGCCTTGGAAACCTGCCCGACCTGCCAACATCCCAGGGCCCATTTTGAGATATTTTGCGAAAGCTATTAGCCAGCAGTCAATTTATGTCAATTTATTGACTTTTTTAGCTAATTATATTACAATAATCACGTAATTAATTAGTAATATCATGTTACGCGCTTATAACACGTAAACAAAAGTTATAATAAATGTAATTTAAACAAAAACGAGGATAAGAACAAGTTTTATCTTAGCATTTTTGTTTAAATTACATTTATTATAACTTTTTCTAAGGCAAAAATATTTAGTGCGTAAGATGAGTTAGTAAACCATAAGATTATGTCACAAGATAACATGATAAAAATGGAGTGCGGGGACTGTAAGCGGGTTAATTATTTTTCTCGTAAAAATAAAAAAACCTTAAAAGATCGGCTGCAGCTTAAAAAGTATTGTAAATTTTGCAAAAAGCATACATTGCACAAGGAAACTAAATAAATTTTGAATGCGCCCCATTACGCTAAGGTTTCGAGAGGTAAAAATTATGCGAATGATTTTATGGATAAATTATTCACAATTTTGTTGTTATTATTAGTTTTGTTGTTTAGCGGGTGCACAAGACTTAAGTGGCTGGATGAGCAGGCCGGGAAGTTATTTTTCAATACTTCAACCCCAGGTTTTTTAAGTGTAGAAAAAAAGGAAACTGTAACCGAGAAAACCGAGTTTGATTCTGAAAATTTATCCAAAGAGCAAAAGGGCGTGATTGACAAATGGCTGGAAAGCAAGGGCTTTAACCGCTATGGCGACCCAAAGGGCACATATTATACCGGTGGCACGCCATTGTTTAACGAAGCGACCGGAGTGGCAATTGAGAGATATCAATATATTCTTGGAAAACACTCGGAGTTGTTTGATATTATAAAGTGATTAAATATTACATGCGCATAGCGCGCAGCACATAGCGCGTAACAAAAATTAGTAATGTTATGTGCTGTATGTTGCGTGTTGCGTGCTTATTTCTATGGAAAAACAAGCAATTTCAAAATGGTTTTTGATCGTTTTAATAATTTTTGTCTTATATTTATGTTACCTGATCTTTCGTCCGTTTTTGGTTATTCTGCTGGCTGCCGCCATTTTGTCTTCAATTTTTTATACGCCTTATGAACAGCTGACAAAGCTTTTTAGAGGCAGAAAGCATCTGGCTTCTTTGATAATCTGTATATTTGTAGCGATATTAGTGGTATTGCCGGCAATTAACATTATAGCTTTGGCGGCGCAAAAATCTGTTGTTGCTTATGACTCAACCGTAGAATGGGTGGCAGGGAATGATGTTGGCAATAAAATATTTGACAGCTATTGGTGGAATAAAATAAACGCGGTTGGTTTTGATCAGGAAACGATCAAGGGCGCGATATTGGAATCAGTCGGGCAGATCAAGGACTGGCTGGTGGGAGGAACCAAGAGCGTAATTTTGGGGACAACAAATTTTATTTTTAGCCTGATAATGATCTTATTTGCTATGTTCTTTTTCTTTGTTGACGGCAAGGTAATGGTAGAAAAGATAATGCGCTGGACCCCGCTTCCTAATAAATATGACAAAGAAATTTTTAAAAAGTTTCGCGATGTCAGCCGTTCTACCGTGATCTCCACTTTTGTTACGGCCGTGGCGCAGGGCATTCTGGGCGCGATCGGCTTTCTGATAGTCGGCTTGCCGGCCTTTTTCGCCGCGATCGCGATCGGCTTCTTTTCCTTAATGCCCTATATCGGCACAGCTATAATCTGGCTGCCGGTTGCTCTTTATCTCCTTTTTACCGGGCAGATATGGCAGGGCGTATTCCTGATCATTTGGGGCGCGGTGGTGATCGGCCAGAGCGACAATCTGCTTCGGGCTTACTTGATCAAGGGCAAAGCCCAGGTTCATCCGATCTTCATTATTTTTTCAATTCTCGGGGGCATAGCCGTATTTGGCATCTGGGGCGTCATTTTCGGCCCGCTCATTATTTCTCTGGCAGTCACGATCCTGCATATTTACGAAATGGAGTATGAGAGCGTGTTAGAAAAGTAGAAAGTTAGAAAGTATAAAGTAGAAAGTAGAAATAACATGAGTATAGAGAAATTTGAAGATATTATTGCATGGCAAAAGGCTGGTCAGCTAAGCCTAGAGATTTATAAGCGTTTTAATACTTGTCGTGACTTTGGCTTTAAAAATCAAATAGAAAGAGCCGCGGTATCAATAATGAATAATATTGCCGAAGGTTTTGAGAGAAGAACAAATAAAGAATTTATAAATTTTTTATATATTGCAAAAGGTTCATGCGGTGAAGTCAGATCAATGTTGTATTTGGCATTGAGGTTAAATTATATAGACAAGAAGGAGTTTAATATTTTCTATAATTTATCAATAGAAATATCAAAATTGGTATCAGGGTTAATAAAGTCATTAAGATAACTTTATACTTTCTACTTTGAACTTTAAACTAGGATTTGCGGGTGTAGTATAATGGTAGTACAGGGGTCTCCAAAACCTATGGCGGGGGTCCGATTCCCTCCACCCGTGCAGGTAAATAAGTTGCTAATATTGCAACTTATTTTTATTAGGGAGTGGGGATTTAGAACCGAATTTTATTATAATATAAAAAAACCGCCGTGCAATTGTAAGCACACGGCGGTATTTGATTTTGTGTATTTCCTCCAGCTATCAGTCCAGTTTTTCAATGTATTTTTGATTCCACATGTAGAGAACCGGGTTTTTTTGCGACAAAATGTTAACTGCTTGTCCGATGGCGTTTCCTTCCGGCCATGCGGTCGACAAAGGAACTTCGGAAGGCATTCTGACACTGCTCCAGATATCCTCCGGGAATTTGTCGGCAGTGGCAGGAATAGCGATGACCGGCCAGGAGGTGCGAGCAGCGAGTAGCGGACCAAGTCCGTTACTGCGTCCCACCTTAGCAACTATAACGCCGCCGTCCGGGTATTTGGCCATCAATTCTTCTAATTTGCGAATGCACCGGAAAGGGGATTTGTGTCCGGAAAGCGTGATTTTTTCAATTGAGCCTATCAGTTCTTTCATCTTGGAATCGAACGCCGGCCACGGGTCTTTATCCGAACCCCGCCATAGAACCAGCGCTTGATTGGGGATGCGAAATCCTTCCGTCAGTTTGGCGACTGTGCCGTATTTCTTTTCTACATCGGGTAATGATTCGCCGTCCCGGAAGGCTTGTTTACTAAGCTCCTGCCAATCGTGCGTTCTAAGGCGCCAACTGTCGTTATCAATAACATCGGCAACTAGCAGTTTACCATTGGAATTGATGCCGAATTCAATTTTTATATCAATAATCCGCAGCCCCAAAGTATTCCAGGCACCTTCCAAAATAAGAAATACTTTACGCATCACTCTTTCCATATCGGTCATACGCATATATGCGTCACCACGTACAACCGAGCTTCTGATGATCGTTTTTTCGAGATTAGCTCCGTTTTCCCACTTGGGTTTTTTGGGGTGGAAAAGCCGCCACCCTTCTTCGTATGGGTTGATGATAAACGGGTCATCAAGAGTTTTTATCTCATCATCCACGACATGCTGTAATCCCTCGAGGAGAACATCTCCATGATCATCCACGAGTTTGCCCCCGGTGGTTTTAAGAAAAAATTCGACTACCAGTTCGTGAAAACGGTGGGGAGCCTGTTCTTTTTTTGGAGTTAGTTCCGGATGCCGTTCCAGGAAACTACCGACGGCCAGGCGTCTGGCAACTACTTCCAGTTGAATCATAATACAGTGATCAGCGACAAATTCGGTGGGAGAAATTTGCTCCCGGTAAGCCACGGGAATTCCGGCTGCCTGCAAAAGTTCGAAAACCCGGCAGGTGGTGTTGGTCGCATGTTCTCCTTTGGATGCGAATTTTTTTGTAAAAGTCGGATCGTCAAAGGCGGTTATGTCATCTTTGTTTTTGATGACCACCAGACCGGAATCAGCCTTGGTTGCGAATATGCTTTTCGTTTTTCCATCGGCAATCATTTTTGCTTTTTCGTGTTTCATGCTGAATTTCTCCTTTCATCAGTTAATCGGTTTGTGAAAAATTGAATATGGTTTGTTTGCATAATCAATTTCTTCCTGTTTGCCTATAAGTTTTGTAAGAACGTATGTTAATTTGAATTTTATCCTCCTATTTTGTTAATATAGGGGCTGTCGCCAATTAAATTTTACGACTCACAAAAAACAGTCCGTCAGGACTGTAAAATAACCAAAGTTTTGCACATTTTTACTATAGAAAAAAAGCTAAATTTATGCTAAAATTAAAGTATAAATAACTAATTACGC
>DAOVXE010000033.1 GCA_030636285.1 Candidatus Falkowiibacteriota bacterium
ATATGTTAGGCGACGGAGCTAAAACTCCAACACGGTGCGTTCATAGCCCGCAACTGATAAAAGCATACCATAAATGGTATGCTTTTATTATACGAACACGGTGTATCTGGTTACAGAAAATTGGCATTAATAATTTTTTATTAATACATAAAGCTTGTATCCACGAGGCTATTCGGTTCGAATCTATGACCCGCAGAAACAAATAAAAAACACTGGCAAAAAGCCAGTATTTTTTATTTGCTCCCGGGGTCGGATTCGAACCGACGACCAATTGGTTAACAGCCAACTGCGCTACCGCTGCGCTACCCGGGAATGAAACAATTAACAGCTAACTTTTTAACCATTAACAATCACAACAAAACTAAATGTTAACTGTTAAGTGTTAAATGTTAACTGTTATTTAAAACTGTCATCTAAAAAACCTGCCTTTTGGCAGTGATTATATGATACATAATTATTCAAAATTAGTCAATAAAAATTGCAACTTTACGGCTTTATGGCTATTAAATCACCAAATTTAGATTTTAACTCCTTGATTAATGAATCATTATTATTGATCAATGAGCTAATTTGAATTGTTTGTTCTCCATTATCGCCGGGTATTGTTATATATACTTTATTACCGCCGGGAAACCGGTCAAAAATTGATTTAAGCAATGCCATTTTAGACGAATCAAGTATTTTTAAAAAATTTAATTTTAAGTCATTTTTTGCCTTGTAATTATTACTGCCAGGAAAATTTCTTCTGCTGCTTCGCACAGGCTGCGCCTTAAACTTCTTGATTGACTCTTGAATATTATCCAAAACTATCATCTCAGCCGTGTTAGCTAATATTTTAAACTCCTGATCCTTGTCTGATATCTTTCCCTGGCACAGAATTGTTTCGCCTTCTTGCCAAATAGAGACAGTGCGCTCAAGCAAATTAGGAAAAACCAAAATCTCAACATTGCCGGTATTGTCTTCAATCTTCACAAATAGCATGGATTTATTGGTGCGCGTCATAATCTTCTTTATCTTTGTGATCGTACCGGCAACATTAATCGTTTGATCAGCGCCAAGTTTGGCTATATCACGAAGAGGAGAAGCAATCGCGCCAAGATGTTCCTTAAAAGCAGAAAATGGATGCTCGGAAATATAAAGCCCGAGAAGCTCTTTTTCCCACCCAAGCATAATCTGCTGTTCAACAGACGGATGATCTTTAAGTTGAACTCTGGCAGGGGCTGATACATTTGGCGCGTCGGCAAATAAGCTTATCTGGCCATTAGCGTTATTCCTGGCCATTTCTTTATTATAATTCAAAAGTAAATCCACGTTTCCTAAAAGTTGTCCGCGTTCGCCGAAATTATCCAATGCCCCGCTTTTTATTAAGCTTTCTAAGGACTTCTTGTTCAAATCTTTGTCAGTAATCCGTTCAAGAAAATTACTAATATCATGAAAAGGGCCATTGTCCTTGCGGTCTTTGATAATAACCTGGGCAATATTTTCGCCAATATTTTTAATCGCGTGAAGGCCAAAGCGTATTGTTTTAACTTTTTCATCCTGACGGGCGGCCTGATTATCAGCGGTTCCGGAAGTAACTACCGTAAACGATTCATAAGACTGGTTAATATCCGGGCTGGCAACATTTATTTCCATTCGCTGGCATTCTTCAATCTCAATCGCGACCCGGTCAGTATTCTGCTGGTCGGCTGTTAAAAGCGCTGCCATAAATTCAGTCGGCCAATGCGCTTTAAGATACGCGGTCTGATAAGCGATCATAGCGTAACACGCGGCATGCGAACGGTTAAAGCCGTAACCGGCAAAAGGTTCAATAAAAGAAAATATTTTTTTGGCCAAATCACTATTAATTCCATTCTTAACGCAGCCAACGACAAACTTCTCTTTTTGCTCATTAAGCAATTTAATAATTTTCTTGCCCACTGCTTTGCGCAAAACATCAGCCTCGGCCATTGTAAAGCCGGCCAGATCGCGCGCCATTTGCATCACCTGCTCCTGATAAATCGCCACACCGTAAGTTTTATTTAATATTGGCTCAAGTTTTGGGTGCAAATAAGCCGGTTTCTTTCTGCCCTTTTTGCCGGCAATATAATCAGGGATCCATTCCATGGGCCCGGGGCGATAAAGAGCGACCATGGCAATAATATCTTCAAACTCGGTCGGCTTTAATTCCTTTAAGTAGCGCCTCATTCCGCTTGATTCAAACTGAAACACACCGGTTGTCTGCCCCTCCTGGAACAATTTATAGGCCTCTGGGTCATCCAAAGGAATAGAATCCATTAAAATATCCTGACCGCGGGTGCTCTTGATTATTTTAATAGCGGATTCAATTATTGTTAAATTCTTAAGACCGAGAAAATCCATTTTGAGCAGCCCCAAATCCTCAATCGGATGAAGAGAATATTGGGAAACCACGGTTCGGTCCGAAGAAGAAGCGTATTGCAAAGGCACATGATCTGTAAGAGGATCTTTGGTAATTAAAACTCCGCAAGCATGGGTAGAGGCATGCCTGGCCACTCCTTCCAAACGGCGTGCAAAATTAATTATTTGCTTAGCGTCAGCTTCATTATTATATATATCGCGCACTTCAGGAACATTCTTGATCGCTTCATCCAGCTTGGTAAACATCGGTATGGCCTTGGCGATCCGATCACAATAATCATAGCTTACCCCCAGCACCCGCCCCACATCCCTTACAGCCGCTCGCGCCGCCATAGTGCCAAAGGTTATGATCTGGGCAACCCGATCCTTGCCATACTTATCTTCCACGTACCTGAGCACTTCATCCCGCCTGATATCGGCAAAATCAAGATCAATATCAGGCATTTCATTCCGGTCAGGGTTTAAAAAACGCTCAAAGATCAAGCCGTATTTTATCGGGTCTATATCAGTGATATTGGTTAAATAACAAACCAAAGAACCGGCCGCGCTCCCCCGTCCCGGACCAACGATTATCCCGTTATCCTTGGACCAATTTACAAAATCAGCGACAATCAGCAAGTACGAAGAAAAACCCATATCTTTAATTACTCCAAGCTCAAAATTCATACGCTCTTTAAGCTCATTATTAGCCGCTTCATAGGTGGTATTATACCTTTTTTTAAGACCGTCTTCGCATAATTTTCGTAAATAAGAATTATCATCAAGGCCGGACGGCACTTTAAAATACGGCAATTGAATTTTTCCCAGTTCAATCTCTACATTGCATTTATTAACGATTTCAAGGGTATTATCAATCGCTTCCGGCACATCCTTAAACACTTCTATCATTTCCCGCGCCGGGCGATAAGAAAAATTCGCGCCGGTCATATTCATCCGATTCGTGTCTTCTTTCTTTTTTTTGTTCTGCAAACAAAGAAGAATATCCTGAGCCTCATCGTCCTCTTGATTTAAATAGTGTACATCATTGGTTGCCACCAGCGGGATATCAAGCTTGCGTGAAAACTTAATTAACTGCTCGTTAACCACCGGCTGCTCCGGCAGCTCCGGGTGGTGCATAAGTTCAAGATAAAAATTTCCTTTGCCAAAAAGATCATGGTACTCTTTTATCCGTTTCTCGGCTTTTTCTATTTTACCATGTTTGATCAAGGTTGGAATCTCTCCGCCCAGACAAGCGGTGCAGGCGATCAGGCCTTGGTGGTATTTTTTAAGAACCTCCCAGTCAATCCGCGGTTTATAATAAAATCCTTCCAGATGCGCGATTGAGGTTAATTTGATCAAATTTTTATAGCCCTGATTATTTTTGGCCAAAAGCAGAATATGATAGTTGGTTTTTTCGTGTTCGCGCGTTAATTTATCCGCGCGAGAGCCAGGCGCCAAATACGCTTCCACGCCGATTATCGGCTTAATTCCGGCCTGTTTGCACTTTTGATAAAACTCAATCACGCCATACATAACACCGTGGTCGGTGATAGCGACCGCCTGCGATCCGTCTTGTTTAACGGCCTTGATCAGTTCGTCAATTTTAGTTAGTCCGTCCAAAAGAGAATAATGGGTATGGACATGGAGATGCGCAAACTTCATGGTTACGAATTACGAATTAAATACCTGCCCGCAGTGCTACAGCGTTGCAGGCGGGCGAATCTACGAATACTTTTCATTGAATGTCATCCTGAACGAAGCGCTAGCGGAGTGAAGGATCTCGCCTGTACATTCACGGAATTCTTCTCCGCCAGCTGGCGGATCAGAATGACAATATTTTTTTATGGAATTTTTTTCAATAACTCTAAATTATATTTTAATCTGTATATGTTATTACCTTCAAAGTTTTTCCCGCGGTTTTTTCCCAACTGAAATCTTTTACTCGTTCTAATCCTTTTTCTATTAACCGTGCTTGTAATTTCTTGTCGCTTACTATTTTTGTTAATGCTTCCGCGATTGACAGCGCGTAGTTGGGATTGAATAAGAGTCCGGCGTTGCCGAGTACTTCGGGAATAGATGTAACCTCAGAAGCGGCAATCGGAACACCGCAAGCCATGGCCTGCAGTAAAGGAATGCCAAAACCCTCATAAAGAGAGGGCAAAACAAAAACACTGGCGGCTGAGTAAAGATACGGCACATCGTCTTCTTCTACCCAGCCGGGCATTACCACATCCCTGACCAGATCAAACTCACGGATCATATATTTTGTTTCATCATAGCCATAGCCGGCATCGCCGGCGAGAACTAATTTTTCTTTCATCCCGGGATTATTTTCCTTCATGATCGCGAATGCCTCAATCAGGGCCGGAATATTTTTTTTGCTCTCGATCCGGCCGATATAAAATATATAAGGCGGCTCAATCCCATATTTAGCCAATACTTTATTAATTGCCGCTGGATCATCTATCGGCTTATATAAAAATTCATTGTAGCCGTTAGGTACAACCGTTACCTTATTTATATTAACGCTATAAAACTCTTTTATATCGCGCTTGGTAAACTCAGAAATAGTTATTATCCGGTCAGCTTTGCTAAGGGCAAAATCAGTGGACCATTTTAAATAATCCGAGGTGTTGGCCTGATATCGTCCTTGCGTAAATAAACGAACAATTAAATTTAAAAAACGCCGCTGCCGTATGTTCTCCGGACCCATTTGGGCGGCATCATAGACAGTAAATCGGCGTTCATAGCCAATATCATGGATCGTAACCACGCTGCGCCTGGGATGAATAAAGGGCAGGGTGTGGGAAGGAACAAATAGTATATCAGGACAATGAAAAAGCATCTCCAGTGAAAAACGGCCCTGGGTCCAGAGAAAATTAAAAGGCCAATTCAACATCTTGGCTTTAAAATTATTACCAGGAGATTTAATGATCTGATACCCGTCATTATCAAAACGCGTTTTCATTGGCGGACAGGAAGGATCAAATTGCCTGGTAGTCAAATCCAGCAAACCGCCTTTAAGCGGCTTGTCAGTATAAAGTATATACTGATTTTTTTGATCCAGCTTGGCTATCCAGCGAATCAAATAATACGAATACCATTCGGTTCCGGTCTTATGATCGCGATTGGCTCGGCTGGCGTCAATTCCTATAATCATAATATTAGGTTAGTAGGAAAGTAGGGCTGCCAACCTACTCTTCCCTATTTTGTAGCTAAAATACTGCGTTTATAACTATCCAAATTATCCAGAGCAATTCCAGTGCCTTTGGCCACGCACAACATGGCATCGTCAGCCAAGTAGGCCGGTACACCGGTGGCGCGCGATAATAATTGCTCAAAATTTCGGAGCAGCGAACTGCCGCCGGAAAGAACCATTCCTTTGTCCATAATATCAGCGGCCAGTTCGGGCGGAGTATCGTGCAGAACTTTCTTGGCGGCGTTAATTACCGCTTCCAGCTCATTCTGCAAAGCATCAGTTACGTCGCCACTGGTAACGGTAATGCTGCGCGGCAAGCCGGTTAGAATATCACGCCCCCGTATTTCGTAGCTTAATTTGTTCTCTAGAAATAGGGCTGAACCGATATTGATTTTGGTTTCTTCGGCAGTACGTTCACCGATTGCCAGATTATACTTCTTGCGGATATATTCAATGATCGCTTCATCAAATTTATTGCCGCCCACCCGGACCGATATTGAGGAAACAATACCGCCCAACGATATTACCGCCATTTCCGCGGTGCCGCCGCCGATATCAATTATCATGTGGCCGCTGGCCGAGCCGATCGGAATATCGGCTCCGATCGCGGCGGCAACCGGCTCTTTAATAATATAAGCGGCCTTGGCGCCGGCGGCGATCGTGGCATCTATCACGGCCCGACGCTCAGTGCTTGATATGCCGGCCGGAACCGCTACCATTACTTCGGGGCGGAAAAGCTTTACCCCGCCGACCGCCTTATTAATAAAATACCTAAGCATCGCTTCGGTAGTGCGATAATCGGCGATTACCCCGTCTTTTAGCGGTTTAACCGCAATAATGCTGTCAGGAGTGCGCCCGAGCATGTCTTTGGCCTCATTGCCGACCGCTAATATTTTTTTGTCATTAACCGACACGGCCACAACGCTGGGCTCATTAATCACAATCCCGCGTTTAGGCAGATGAACTAAAGTATAAGTAGTGCCAAGGTCAATTCCAATTCTTTTGATAAACATATATTAAAACATAATCCAGCCTAATATGCAATAAAATTTTAGGCTAATCAATTCTTTTACTATAACAAAATGAAAAATAAAAAACAAGGACAAATTTGGCAAAATAAATTTTAAGAAAAAGAAAAAGGAGAAGCACTTAAATAAGCACCTCTTCCATTGAACCGTAAATTAATCAACGTCAACGTCTAACAATTTTGCAATAACAAGCAAATTGCCAAACATTGTCATATCTACTGCTCTTTTTATTTTTTCTCTCAATTCATCCTTCTTTACTTGAGCATTCAATTGCTCAAATAAGGATTCATAAGTATTATCTATCCTCGCTAGTTGACTCAAAAATATCAAAATTGTTCTTATATACTTCCTTGAGCCCCTACTCCAAATTATTTCATAATCATCACTATTACGATCTTTCTTAATAGTGACAATTAAAAAACTTCCACCTATATCATACTCTGCAAATATTTCTACAATTATCTTTTCTCTATCTCTGTATTCACTCCCCCTAATCTTTTGGTCCTTTAGTTTAGGGTCAAAGTATGTAGCGGGAACTCTTCTTAATAATCTCGGATGCGTCATGAGCGCCTCCTCTCCGGTCCACTGCAGACCATAGCAATCTCTGTTTTCAGCTGGGATGCCGCTTTATCAATTTGGCGGCAATGATAATCTGCAAGATTAAATTTATTCATCTTATAGATTACCACCTTTTTATAGGTGTATCCATTGCCATTATCATCTGTGTCCTGAAAGTTAATACAGACGATATATTCGGGATCGATTTTTAATTGAGCAAGTTGTTCGCCGATTGTTGGTGCGTCTTTTTCGTGGCTCTCACCGCTACCTGTTCGAGATGAACCTTCTGATTCTAACCAGAATATTTCTCCATCAACCACTGCATAATAGGCAATATAGTCGCAATGTCCTCCATCGCTCCAAGAATATGAATCATAACTTGGTGTTTGGGATAGTAAATTCTCATCGCCCCGACTGATTTTTAACTCATCTGGTTTTTCAGTACAAGATACAACTTTGTAATTACCATCGGTGATAACTTGAAAACCCAAATCTTTTTTGTGATACTCAATTGGGGTCATACGCAATATATGGTTTTAAAATAAAATGAGATATAATGAAGTTATTAATAAACTAATAATTTCGTTGTATGGAAATTCAACAAAAAGTATTGGAAATCTTTTTTCCTAAAGGTGTGTTTGAGTGGTTTAA
>DAOVXE010000053.1 GCA_030636285.1 Candidatus Falkowiibacteriota bacterium
ATTTTAATGTCTTCATTATCAACTGTTCCATCAACTAAATTAAACCACTCAAACACATCTTTAGGAAAAAAGATTTCCAATACTTTTTGTTGAATTTCCATACAACGAAATTATTAGTTTATTAATAACTTCATTATATCTCATTTTATTTTAAAACCATATATTGCGTATGACCCGAAATATGGTATAATTATTTTAGAAAAAAGAAAACTAGAATATAAATAATTCCCATGCAAAATAAAACTAAAAATTTTGAAACATTTTTAAAACGATTATTTTGGACTGATTCAAATAGTAAAGAAACTAATTCCTGGCACAGAGAGCAAGCGATGCTAAAAAAAGTAAAAAAGCGGGGAAAACAAACACTGCAAAATATCATCAGTTTTAATTTTCCAAATACAAATACTCCAAAAGAAGATATTGATGATCTGGCCGCTAAAAACTGGAATTCAACGACTGCTAAGGCCAAGCAAAACCTTATGTCTGGTAAAAACAAAACCAAGCCGCTTTTTGATTTTTTTAATCAGGAAATAAACCCCCACGCCCATATATCCAAATTTTTATCAGATAATAAAAATAAAGCCGTTACGTCCAGGCGCGAGATTGAGGAAGAATTGCCAGGCGCTCCATGGCCGGCCAAGCTGGCAAGCGTCGCTGCCATGGCCTTGATCGCGGCCATTATGATCACCCGTTTTCCCCCGACACTGGCAAACAGGATAATATCAGCGGTTGACAGTATTGTTGTAGAGCCGGCAATAACAACCGCTTATTTATTCGGCGGCGAGTCGGCGCTGGCTACGCTTAATGTGAATGAGATCCCGGCTCCTTACCAATCTCCATCAGTTAACCAACCCCTTGATAGCAATATATTAGCTTCTTACATAGTAAATAACCATGAACAGCTTTCTCCAGATTACTCGGGCGATGCCGCGTATATAATTTCCAAAGAAGAACTGGACGGCCGTGTCGCCGGCGCCTGGGAAACTTATGATAATTTTGAACCAAGCGAAGAACTGACAAATATCTCCATTGACAAAAAATCCCGGCTGGAAGAGATGAAAGAAGTAATACTGGGCATATTTAAAAAAACCGAAGAAATACAAATTCAAATTTCTAAAAAATTTGAAGCCAGGCTTCTTAATAAAATCAGAGATAAATAATTTGTAAATAATTCGTAACCCTTTACTTTTTGGCCTAAATATCGTAAAATATTAGATGTATTAATAATATAAGGATGCTAATTTTGCATCTTTTTAATTTCCCACAAATCAACGAATCAGTTACAAATTTACGAATTCCATGTAAATAATTTTAAGTATTTGTATATTCGTGAAATGATTCGTTGATTCGTGGGATAAAAATAAATAACATGCCAGAAAATCATATAAATGAACGTGAAGAGCGCTTGCTAAAATTAGAAGAATTAAAAAAACAAGGCATTGATCCATATCCGGCCAGCACGAACAGAAGCCATAAAATAGTTGAAGTTCTTAATGACTTTGCTGAATTGGAAAAAAAAGGTGTTAAGGTTACTGTTGTCGGGCGTTTGCGCTCTAAAAGAGGGCATGGCAATCTTAGTTTTTTAAGCCTGGAGGACTCAAGCGGCCAAATCCAAATATTGGTTTCCAAAAAAGAGATAAACGCCGCAACGCAGATTCCCGAAAACTATAAAACAATCACTAAGCATATTGATGTGGGGGATTTTATTGAATTCAGCGGCGTTTGTTTTATTACTAAAAGGGGTGAGCAAAGTATTATGGCCTCTGGCTGGCGCCTTTTAGCAAAGGCGATCAGGCCTTTGCCAAACAAATGGCACGGTTTAAAAGACGAGGAAGAACGCTTAAGAAAACGATATCTGGAAATTATGTTTGATCCAAAAGTAAAAAATATGATCAGAAAAAAGTCTGTTTTTTGGCAAGCAATAAGGGAATTTATGCTTACCAACGGCTTTTTGGAGGTAGAAACTCCGGCTCTGGAAGCAACCACAGGCGGAGCTGACGCCAGGCCGTTTAGCACCCATCATAATGCTTTGGATATGGATGTGTTTCTTAGAATTTCCATGGGTGAGCTTTGGCAAAAAAAGCTAATGGTGGCCGGATTTGAAAAATCTTTTGAGATCGGCCGTCAATTCCGGAATGAAGGAATGGACGCGGAGCATCTACAAGACTACACGCAAATGGAATTCTATTGGGCCTACGCCGATTACCAAATGGGTATGAAGCTGGTTGAAGATCTTTTTAAATATGCCGCCCAAGAGACTTTCGGAACGCTTAAATTTAACATCAACAAGCATAAGATTGATCTGAACAAGAAGTGGGAGATAATTGATTATCAAAAAACAGTTAAAAAATACACCGACATTGATATCCTTAATACCAGCCTTAAAGAGATGGAGAAAAAACTTAAAGAGCTGAAAGTGGAGTATGATAAAAAAGGCTTTAATATCACCCGGGCGATTGATAATCTCTGGAAATACTGCCGCAAACAGATAACCGGCCCGGGCTTTTTGGTCGGCGTACCGGTTGCTGTTTCGCCGCTAGCCAAAAAAATGAAAGGCCGCGAAGAGCTGACCCAGCGCTTTCAGCCGATAATCGCCGGTTCAGAACTGGGCAACGGCTACTCCGAGCTTAACGACCCGGTAGACCAAGCCGCCAGATTTGCGGAACAGCAAAAATTGCGCGACGCCGGAGACGATGAAGCCCAAATGTATAATCATGAATTTGTTGAAGCCTTAGAATACGGCATGCCGCCAACCTGCGGCTTTGGCATGAGCGAGCGCGTCTTTAGCTTCCTAATGAACAAAACCGCCCGCGAGTGCCAGATCTTCCCATTGGTCAAGCCGAAAAAATAAATCCAGTATTTTAATTAAATCTGTTATGTTTTAGCTATGCACACTTCAGTCGGCGCTATTATCAAGAATAATGAGAATGAAATATTATTGATTGACCGCGTTCAAATTCCTTATGGCTGGGCCAGCCCGGCCGGTCATGTGGACGCGGGAGAAACTCCTGAAGAAGCTTTAAAAAGAGAAGTCAAAGAGGAAGTAGATCTGGAAATAATAAAATTTCATGAATTATTTCATGAATTTATTCCCTGGAATAATTGCTCACGCCATCAAGGCCATGATTGGTTTTTATACGAAGCCACAAAATGGCAGGGAAAAACTCAAAAAAACAATAAAGAAGCTAAGGACATGCTATGGGTTAAAATAGATAATTTAAAAAATTTAAAAATTGAAGAAGTTTGGCAATATTGGTTTAAAAAATTAAAAATTTTATGATATGAAAATAACACTTTGTGGAAGCAGCGCTTTCCGTGAAAAAAAAGTTGAAATAATGGATCAGCTTCTTGAAATGGGACATGAACCGATAATTCATCATCACTATATTCAATCAGTAAAAGAAGGGAGAACAGATATCATGGATGTTATAGACAAAGGCGAACATGCAGAGCTAAAAATCAAGTATGACTATATTAAATGGTATTATAATGCGATTAAGGACAGCGACGCAGTTTTGATAGTTAACCTGGAGAAAAACGGGATTAAAAATTATATCGGAGGAAATACATTAATAGAGATTGGGTTTGCTTATACCTTAGATAAAAAAATATTTTTACTAAACGACGTACCAGAAATTAACTACAAAGACGAAATTATAGCCATGAAACCTATTATTATTAACCAAGATTTATCAAAAGTGAATGACTAAAGATTTAAAATTTTACGAGTTTATAAAATTTCTAAATAAACTAAAAGAAGAAAAAAGATTTGTCGGGGTAAAGGGCATAAAAGGAGATAACTCAGCAGATCATACATGGAGATTGGCAATGATGGTTTTTATGACAACTGAAGTGTATGACATAAAAATTAATCTTCTTAAAGCTATTAAAATAGCCCTTATTCATGATCTAGTTGAAATAATAGCAAAAGATATAACTCGTGCTGACCGGGTAAAAAAGAATATATCTGATAATAAAAAAATTAAAGAAGAAAGAGCGGCAATGAAGAAGATAAAAAAAATGGCTCCTTTGGAAATCGGTCAGGAAATTGAAAATTTGTGGGAGGAATATGTTGAAAGAAAAACCAAAGAAGCAAAAATTGTTGCCAGCCTTGATAAGATAGAAGGTTTAATGACATTTTTTGAAAAAAGCAAACCGCGAAAATATTATGCTGACTATATAGCAACCTATTCAAACCCTTACTTTAAGGATACACCAGAACTTAAAAAATTATATACTCAATTGCAAAAAGAAATGAAAAGATCATATTGTAAACACAATATAGAGTGGAAAAAAGAATATGAAAATATATAGATTGATAATTTTTTTACTTTATAAACTTTATAAACTTTCAACTAAAATATGTTAGACATTAAATACATTCGTGAAAATAAAGAGGGGATTAAGGAAGCGGCCAAGAATAAAAATATTGATCTTGATTTGGACAAACTGCTTAAGCTGGACGAAAAACGCCGTGTTTTACTTGTCCGGACCGACGATCTTCGAGGTGAGCGCAATGAATTGGCTCGAACGGCAAAAGGTATAAAACCAACAGTAGAGCAGATCAAGAGAGGAAAGGAACTAAAAGATAAAACCATCAAGCTGGAGCGTGAGCTGAGCAGGATTGAAACGGATTTTAATGCTCTTATGATGGCGGTTCCTAATCTAATATCCGACGATACGCCGATCGGTCCGGACGAAAACGGTAACAAGATTATCCGTGATTATAAAAAACCAACTAAATTTGATTTTGCGCCCTTAGATCATATGCAAATAGGGGAGGGCTTGGGAATAATAGACACTGAAAAATCCGCTCAAATTTCCGGTTCGCGCTTTAATTATTTATTTGGCGAAGCGGCATTACTGCAGTTTGCTCTGATTCAATTTGTAATGGCCACGCTTACCAACAAAAATATAATTGCCAAATTAGCGCGTGAGGTGGGAAATCCATCCGACAAACCTTTCATTCCGGTTATCCCGCCGGTAATGGCCAAGAGTGAAATAATGAAAAAAATGGATCGTTTTGATCCGATTGAAGACAGATATTATTTAGAAAATGATAATGTACTTTTAATCGGCAGCGCTGAGCATACTCTTGGGCCGTTGCATATGAATGAGATTATTGACGAGAAAGAATTGCCAATTCGCTATGTTGGCTATTCAACCGCTTTCAGGCGAGAGGCCGGAACTTACGGCAAGGATACGGCTGGGATATTACGCCGCCATCAATTTGATAAAGCCGAAATGGAATGTTTCAGCACCAAAGAAAACGGCTTAAAAGAGCAGGATTTGATAGTCGCAATCCAGGAATATTTGGTTAAAACCCTGGATATACCATATCAAGTGGTAGCTGTCTGCTCTGGTGATATGGGTAAGCCGGATTTTAGACAGATTGATATTGAATGCTGGATGCCGGGGCAAAATAAATACCGCGAAACCCATACTTCTGACTATATGACGGATTTCCAGTCGCGGCGGCTAAATATTAAATATCAAAGATCCGACGGCAGCAAAGAAATAGCGCATATGAACGATGCCACTACTTTTGCCATGGGCCGAATTTTGATAGCTATTTTGGAAAATTATCAACAAGCAGACGGCTCAGTTAAAATCCCCAAGGTATTACAGCCATTCATGCCGAACAATATTAAGGAAATTAAAGCAAAAAAATAATTCAGTTATATTTATGCCTAAACTTAAACTTGCCTTGCTTCTTGGTGGCATATCCGGCGAACGGGAAGTGTCGCTTAATACAGGCTCTGTTATTTATGACGCTCTGGATAAAAGTAAATACGCCGTAACCAAATATGATCCAAAAACTGATCTTAAAAAGCTTATAGATGATATTGGGGATAA
>DAOVXE010000125.1 GCA_030636285.1 Candidatus Falkowiibacteriota bacterium
TGGCGCTGGCATTATCGGCCCGAAAAAATTTGCCAAAAATATTCTGCTGCTGATTTTTTGGTATGCCAATGCCGCTATCCGCCACGCTAATAACGGTTAATTTTTTATCTTGTTTGATGATGATCTCTACTATCCCGCCTTTCCCGGAATACTTGATCGCGTTATTCACTAAATTATGAATTACCTGCCTGATCTTGGTCCGGTCGGCTCTGAGTTTCAGCCTGACCGGCCGGCTGCTCATCTTAATTGTAATGCCATTGCCTTTTATGCCAACAATATTGTCTTTTAAAATCTCTTTTATCAGCCCGCAAAGGTCAAAGCTTGATTTTTCGATTTTAAACTTATGTCCGGTTTCAATTCGGCTGACATTCAAAAGATCGTTTACCAGCTTAATAATAATATCATTAGATAAAGCAATCTGCTCCAGACATTCCTTTTCCCGCGTTGTAATATTACCGTTTTTAACAATCTCTTTCTCAAGCAATTTAATAAACCATTTTATTCCGGTTAAAGGCGTGCGCAGTTGATGCGAAGCAATATAGACAAAATCAGTCTTCATCTGGTCAATCTCTTTAAGGCGGGTTATATCATGCAAAATTATCGCTCCGTTAACTATTTTATCCTGGTTATCCTTTACAGGAGTAAAAAAAATCTCATAGTGCCGGCTTCTTAAACGAACATTATTAACACGCACGGTCTTGCCGCTCACGAGCATCTTAACAGCCCTGGATTCCAGATTCACGTCCGGGAATAAAGCATAAAAATCCCTGAGCGAAGCCAAATTCGGGTCCAGACCGGTAAACTTCTGGCTCTGTTTATTCATTAAAGTTATGTTTAACTGGCTATTAAACATTATTATTTCGTCTGACAGGCTCTTAACCAGAGTTTCGGTCCGGCTGCGCTGGGCCCGAAGCACCATCTGAAGCCGAACAACGAAAAGAATAAAGGTAACGATCATAGCGTCAATAAGCCAGTTATTGTCGCGTTGATAGCGATTCGGCTCTTTGGAAGAAATATGGATGAGGCCCAAGACGGCAGTCCCCAGTTTAAGGGGAAAAATTATTTGCGAGCAAGGAACGCTTCTATCTTCAGGGTTGAGCTTATAGCCATGTATTTCCGGCTTAATATTAACGAACTTGTCCATTATTACTTTAATTTTCTTGTGCCCCTGGTTTGCCAAATGATTGGCAATATCTTCTTTGACTGCCTTAATATATTTCTTGCCCACTCTATCCTTAAGATGGTTAATAAAAATGTAACCATCGTCATGCTCCGGACTGAATATTAAATACGCCGCCGAGCTGTACTCAAGCACTTCGGACAGATAATTATTAATGATTTTAATTGCTTCTTTTAAGTTAAAAATGTTAGTTAAACGGTCAGACAATGATTTCAAAGCCTCTAACTCAAAACGGCGCTGCCGCAGTTTTTTTATTTCTTTATCGGTTGCCGCGTTTTGAGCAGCGATAGTAAACTTTGCCCAGAGCGATGTACACTCTTGATATTCTATCAAGGGAGTTAATGCGCCATTTACCGCGATCGCCTGGCCTTGTTTACTAAGGAGAATTAGCTTTATATTTTTTACCGGCTGCCCGTGTCGGGCTTTGGCCAGTACTTCTTCAATGTATGACCTATCGTCGTCATGAACGATATTTACCAGTCTTTTTTCCTCCAGCTCATAGGCTAAAAAGCCCAGCATCCGCCGCGCCTTAAGGTTAGCGAACTTAATTGTACCTTCAGGGTCAGTGGCGACAATAATATCATCACTATTATTAATAAAGGCCTGAAACTCCCCGCTATCCAAGGCCGGGACGTGGACGTGTTTAAGGCTAACTTTTTTTTCTTCTAATTCATTGTTCATACTTAAAAATTTGCCTAATACGCTAAGATGTGATATAATATAAATAGAAAAAAATCAAAAAAATGAAAACAAAATGAAAACAAAAATTAAAAAAATAGGATTTTCTTATTGGCATATTTCTCTATTATGCATAATAATAGGGATTTTTTTATTGCCTCAATTAGCTTTTCTTTTTTTAGTAACTGATGAGAATATAAATTAATATTACATAAGCCACCACAAGTAACCGGCCAATGCCAGAGCCAAGGCAAACCGATAATAAGCAAAAACATGCAAGCTGTATCGCTCGCTAAAGCGTAAAAAATATTTAATTGCAACATATCCGCTAAGCGAGGCGGCTAAAAACGCAACTGATAAAACAAGATATTCACCAGTGCCCAAACCGGCTGACAATAAATCCGGCAGCTTGAATAAATTAGCGCCGAGAATGATCGGTAAAGATATTAAAAAAGAAAATTTAATCGCCTGTTGGCGCTTTAAGCCAACTAATAATCCGGCGACTATTGTTATTCCGGATCTGGATGTGCCGGGAATCAAAGCAATTGCCTGAAACAAACCGATTAATAAAGCGGTTTTCCAGGTTAATTCCTGATAATCCTTTATTTGCTTGCCTAGCTTTTCCCCGATAAAAAATAATCCGCCAACGATTATTAGCATTATCACCACTGTGTAGGAAGAGCGGAAGTAAGAAGTAATAATATCTTCTCCCAAAAATCCTATAATCGCGGCCGGAATTGTAGCAATGATAATGTACCAGGCAATTTTATCCCTGCGATCAAATAAATTTTTAATAATTTCCACAATATCACGCCAAAAATATACTAATACCGCCAGAACGGTAGCTAAATGCAGGACAACGTCAAAAACCAGATCATTCTTGATCGGCAGAACAAACAGATCATGCAGAATAACCAAATGGCCCGAACTGGACACCGGAATAAACTCGGTAATGCCCTGAGTGATCCCAAATATAATTGCTTTTATAATTTCCATATATTTAAAAAATGATAGGGCGCAAATAATCAAATAAGGATTACTTTATACTTTTTACTTTATAACTAATTATATGTATCAAATTCTACTTTTTCCAATTCTCTCCGGGCTGATAGCGCAAATAATTAAATTCTCTATCAGGTCAAACAAACAAAAGTTTGCTTTAAAAAATCTAATGGCTTATTCCGGCATGCCTTCCGGCCATTCGGCCATGATAGTGTCCTTAACCGCGATCGTCGGGCTAAAAGAAGGGCTGGGTTCACCGCTATTTGCCTTGTGCGTAATTCTTACAATTATTGTTATTCGCGACGCTCTGGGTATCAGGCGATATTTGGGCCAACACGGCAGGACATTAAATGCTCTGGTAAAAGACTTAAAAGAAGACAAATATCTTGATGATCAATATCCGCATCATCTGGAGCGCATCGGCCATACTCCGGCGCAAGTAATAGCCGGCGCCGCTCTTGGCCTGATAATAAGTGTCTGCGGATTTTATTTGCTCTAACAAACACCTTCAGCAATTTAATTAGCGGCAGGCTCTTATAACTCTCCTTCCCCGTTTGGATTATACCCTGCTCTAACTTCATCGCCGTCTGAATAGCCATCCCCGTCCGTGTCTGGGTTGTTAAAGTTAGTGTGATATATTTCTTTTTCCTCATAATCGCGTAAACCATCATTATCAGTATCAA
>DAOVXE010000063.1 GCA_030636285.1 Candidatus Falkowiibacteriota bacterium
TACCGATCAGAAGACCGTCTTTATGTGAATGGTTTTCAACCATACCTCAAATAATCCCGAGTACTCGGGACAAGGGTTAGGTTTGTAAATTGTTGATTATACATTAGCAAAAAATACGGCAAAAGTCAAAAAAATCAGCCCCGTTCATTCACCCGCCGCCCAGCCATGAATGGCAGGGCTAATTTGATAATTTTTTAAGCCCGATAAATCGGACTATGCATAAAAACACCAATAAAAAATCCCGCCTTTAGCGGGATCTAAAAAACGCAGCCTTGGCATTCTATACCTCGGCGGTGGAGGCTGTATGATTTTATTTAATTTTTAATTTTTTAACGGTTGGATTGCCAAGCAAAATTTTCATTTGAGAAATTGCGATTTTATTCAACTGCATTAATCTTTCTGGCTGTTCTATTCCCTGCTTAATAAACAATGCGTTTAAATTTTCAAGATTAGCCAAACAAACTAACTGCGCGACATTTGCGTAATCACGAACATTGCCTTGTTTATCAAAATTTTTATTTTTCCACTCTTTGGCTGTTATTCCAAAAAGGGCGATATTCAGCACATCAGCTTCGTTAGCGTAAATATGTTTTTCCTGCTGTTTGGAAAGTTTTAACGGTATTAAATTTTCCTTAATAGCATCTGTATGTATTCTATAATTTATTTTTACCAAACTTCTTTTAAAATCCCAGCCAAGCGATTTTTTTTCGTTTTCCTCTTCTTTTAATCTTTGAAATTCTTTAATTAAAAACAGTTTAAATTCCGGTGAAATCCAAGACGCAAATTCAAAAGCTATATCTTTATGCGCGTAAGTTCCGCCGTATCTGCCTGTTTTTGCGATAATACCTATGGCATTTGTTTTTTGTATCCATTGTTTTACTGACAAAGTAAATCTATTTAAGCCAGCCTGATCTTTAATTCCCCCGAATTCGGGGGAATTAAAATTTTGATTATTTATTTGCTCCCAAATACCGATAAATTCTATTGTATTTTTATTTCTTAACCACTTTTCTATTAAAACCAAACCGTTTTCCAAATTTCTTACCATATCAGTCAAAGAAATAAAATCATTTTTTTCTTGAGAAAACAATGTTATTTTTGCGCCTTTGACATTTATTTTCTTAAGCATAGTTTTAAAAATTTATTGAACCATACCTCAGAAAAAAATCCAAGGGTTAGGTTTATTCAAGTTATACCCTAAAGAGTACCTTGTGCCCAAAGGGCATATTATACCCCAGAGGGTACTAACAGTAAACGAAAATATTCAAATTCCTTGACTATAAATTAGCAAAAAATACGGGAAAAATCAAAAAAAATCAGCCTATTTTTACCCCGTAAAGAAAAGCCTCTGACAAAATCGGGGATGTGATATTTATATCGCAGTTAGCGGTTTAACCTTTCTACGGGGCATGCTTACGTCCTAAGCGGAAAGAAAATGTTGAGCCTTTGCCTTTTTCTGATTCTACCCAAATCTCTCCGTTCATACGCTCCACGATCTCTTTGCATATAAATAATCCCAGGCCGGTGCCTTCAATTTTGGCCGTATCTTCATTCTGAGCGCGATAAAATTTTGAAAACAATTTGGAAGTTTCTTCCTTGCTCATTCCAATGCCCTGGTCTTTAATATGGGTGATCAAATAAGCATCTTTGACTTCGTGTGAAATATTTATATCTCCGCCTTTGGTAGTATATTTGATCGCGTTGCCAATAATATTTATCAATACTTCCTTAAGCTTATCAGGGTTAGCCTGAACCTGATAATCCTTATTCATATTTTGATAATTTACTGTTATCCCCTTTTCATCCTGCAAAGATTTTAGTTCACTAATCACCTGATTTATATTCTCGGCCATGTCCACGCTCTTAATATCAATCTCCATCTTGCCAGCTTCAGAGCGGGCAATCTCCAAAAGGTCATGGACCAGTTGCACCAAACGCTCATTGGCAGTGTAAACTATCTTTAAAGGATCTTTAAACTTTTCCGGTACTTTGCCAAAACTGCCATCAAGAATCATTGACAAATAACCCTTGGTGGCTGTAACCGGCGTGCGCAATTCATGGGCGGAAATAAAAACAAATTCATCGCGCAAGCGTTGGTTGTCTTTTAAGACTTCGGTCATTTTATTAAACTGCTTGGACAATAATTCAAACTCATCATTGGTATAAAGCTTGATCTTCCAATCCATATTACCCTTGGCAATTTCCCGCGCCCCCTTGTCCAAAGCCTTGATCGGCTTAATGATCTGTCTGGTGAAAAATATGGCCAAAGCGCCGACCAGAAACAATGAAGCCAGAGAAATAAACAAAGAAAAATATATAATATTGCCAATCACGCTAAAGGCGTCCCTGATCGGCCATTCGCTGATCACATACCAATCAATCGGTTCAACCGCCTGGCTGGAAAAAACCACTCTTTGGTTAAAATTGCTTGTATAATAGGTAAACTCTTCCAGGCCATTGTAAACCTCTCCATTAAGAACTCCGTCCACTAAAGGAATATCCTTAACAGACTCTCCTACCCGGGCAAACTTCTTGTTCTTGCTGGCAATTATTGTGCCGCTGTTATCAATCGCGTATAAATAGCCGGCCTGGCCAAGCTCAATGCTGCTAATTATCTGATCCAGTTGCGCCAGGCTTATTTCCGCGGACACCACCCCGATCACTTCTTCGTTTTGATTTTTGATCGGCGCGGCCATGCGCATTACCGGAATATTTTCAATAAACTCCAAAGGCCCGATATAATTTTCGCCTTGCTTTGCCCGGGTAAAATCAGCGCTGGTGGTAACTTCGCTTTCTATGGAGCTGATGCTGTTCACCCGTTCCCGGGTTTCATATTTACTATAAATATTGCTAAGAATAAAACGGCCGTATTCAATTTTTTCCAAAAAGTCTTCGTTATATACGATAGTGCCGTTCGGCCTTACCTGGGCAATGATCCTACCGTTTACATCTATGAAATCAAGCGAGCGGGGCTGTGATGAATTGTATGAATTAACAAGCAGGAATAAAAGGTCTTCCATATCCATTTCTTTTATTGAATCAAGGGGCGCGGACACGACCAAATTAAGGCCAATGGATTTTTCACTAAGGAATTTAACGATCTTTTCCTCGGTATTGCGCATGGCCAGGCTCTGCAGTTCGGCAATATTGCTCTGCCTGGTCTTTATAACTATAAACAGATTGCTGATTGAAATTATAAATAAAGGAACCAAAGTGATCAATAAAAAAATCTTCAAGATCCTGGTCTTGAATTTATTTTTCGGTTTCCACTGTGCATTTTTATTATTCCCCTCCTTTTTATCTTTCATGATGTAAAACGTTAATATTAATATTATAGCAAAAAAACACCGCAATCTCCAAATAATAATCCAGCCAACAAAAAAACCGCCTTAATCATAGGCGATCTTTATTCTTATAATTCTTCTTCTCAAACTTCATCCTGAATATTTTGGATAAAATTTAAGAAAAAAGTGGGAGAGATTTTGAAATTTGGTACTCTCCCGTTGAACCCGTTTGTTTTACATATCATCTATATCCCAAGCGCAAAAGACAACATGCTTCAATGCCTGGCGAACTTTCTTTATATCAGGGGCTATTATTTTTTTCGGCGTAATTATTACATTACGCCATCGTAGCTTTTCAGACATCCCGATCCAAGCTGCATCTGATCGATCCTCGTGGTCAAGGTTAATCACATCATCTGTCCACTCGGAAAAACTAAGCCCCCTCTCCTTTTTACTTGTCATATTATTGGCCACAACTTTATAGCGGCCATTTCTTACGCAAATAACTTCAATCCAATTTTCTTTTTTAGGGATTTTTTTACCATCCCCATGTTCCCTCTCTATTAAGTGACCGAGGCTCCTGCCAAGACCTCTTGTCACTCTTATTCTAATTTTTTTCATTAAGCACCTCCTCCTTATCCTCCTGCTCCACTAGAGCGGATGAATTCATCCGCCTCAAATCGGTCATCGTATTTCTCGACCAAGCCATGATTTTGATAGCTTGGATCGATTTTTTCAAGCGCCTTTTCATAAGATTCTCCAAAGCGCTTTATGCAGTGCCGGCATCCACCAGAAAGCGACACCTCAAATACGTAATATCCTTCTCCATTTTTTTCCATTTTTCAATTCTCCTCTTTTTTAATTTATTTTTTTTATTTATCTGTGATCTAAAACAATAAACCATTTATTACCTTAAATCACAGATAAATTTATAAACAAAAAAGAGAATTAATGAAAAATCTTTAATCCGTATTATTCAATTTTCAAAGTGCGTTATATCAAGATAACATATATTCAATGATTTGTCAATAGTAAAGCGGTATTTTCTAGCTAAAGTAAGTAAAAAAACAACCTAATGTCGGTTGTTTGTTGTATATTATTAGTTGCTGTTTATTATTTTACATTTTCCAATATCTTATACAAAGTAAAATCACTGGTGATTTTTTCAACCTTTTGAATCTGCATTCCGGCTTCTTTAAGCCTTCTGGTGTTTAAATATTCCATGTCGTTCTTTGGCAAAGTGAAATTATAATAATAAACCGGCAATTTATCAAGAAGATTGGCATACTCTTTAAGCATTTCTTTGTCATTAAAAAGGCCGACAATCACTTTCCGCTCCGGAAACAGCAACTTATCATGATAGCGGGTGATAATGGTTGAATTATTCTCGGTCAGGGCGAGTATCTTTTGCCATTCCGCGCGTGAATCCTTTTGCCTTTGAGCCAGATAAATCAGGCCTTCATCCGAGCCGCTTAAAACAAAAGTAATGGAAGAGATCGCGATCACTCCGATCATCAGCAGCCGGACAGCAAAGCGACAAGCGCCCTGGTTCATCCGGGCGGACGTAAATTCCATTTTTAACTGGCCGTCCTTATCCCTGGTCTTACGGAATAACAAACAAATTGCTTGGGTCAAACGGATTATAAAAATACAGGCAAGCGGGATCAGGCCCAAATAAATCGGCAGCCAATAGCGCGTATATGAATTGCCGATCGTGATCGCGGCCTTGTCCGGGTTATCAAAAAAATGCCAGGAGCCGTAATAAAAGATCAGAATAACAGACACTGTAAGCCAGGCGCCCAGAAATACCCATTGTTTATATTTGCGTTTTTTAAATGTTAAAAGAAAAATATCAGCGCCGAACACTGATGCATAGAAAAGCCAGGGAAACATTCCTCTGATGTAGGCATTGGCGGTAAACAGGCTTAATTTCGGA
>DAOVXE010000020.1 GCA_030636285.1 Candidatus Falkowiibacteriota bacterium
AAAAGTTATAATTAATGTAATTTAAACAAAAATGCTAAGATAAAACTTGTTTTTATCCTCGTTTTTGTTTAAATTACATTAATTATAACTTTATTTACGCGATAAGTGCGTAAGGTGAGTTATTTAATTAGCTTGAATCCAAAATAAACTTTATATACTTTCATGAAAAAAATATTATACACAATTTTTTTTCTTGCGATTGTTGGAATTGTTGGTTATTTATTGTATGAAAAATCAATCAGCAATAATCCGGGTAATACTGATCTAAACGCTATTAACCCGGCCACGCAACAAATAAAGGCGGCGACTGACCGGATAAAAAAAATAGAAATTACCAAAGACTCTACTTATGGCGCTTTAATGGCAACATCGGGAGTGCCTTACAAACTCTCAACCGAGATCTACGACGCGGCCAAGCCGGTTTATGATCTGGTAAAAATCAGAATTGGCCGAATAATTGAATTAATCCATGATAAAGATACGGATGAAATTTATGAGCTTAGATATAAAATTGACACCGAAGACGAGTTGTTCGTGTCGCGCATGGCTACATCTTCAGTCGCAACCAGTTCTGAATCAGAATATTTCTGGCAGGCAGAACTTAGGCCTATTCCCTATGAATTAAGGCTAAAAACCGCGGCCGGAACCATAGAGACCAGCCTGTACCAGGCCGCTTTGGATAATGAGATTGATATCCGGGCGATCATTGATCTGGCTAACGCTTTCCAATGGGAAATTGATTTTGCCATGGATCCCCGCGTTAATGATACTTTTAAATTTATTTATGAAGAAAGATATTTAGATGGCGAATATATTATGCCGGGCCAGATCTTCGCGGGTCGCTACGTAAACATTGGCAAGCAATTTGATGTTTATTATTTTGAAGAAAGCGAAGATAACATCGGCTTTTTTGATATTGACGGCAACAGCGTGCAAAAAATGTTCCTTAAGGCCCCGGTCGCCTTTAAGTATATTTCTTCCGGCTATACTACGGGACCGCGCTATGTCGGCGGACAATACCAGGTATTTACCTCATCGCATCGAGCCATTGATTACGCGGCCGCGATTGGCACACCGATCAGGAGCGTTGGTGATGGAACTGTTATGTCCGCGGGCTGGAATTCACAGGGTTACGGCAACTATATCAGTGTCCGCCATAACGGAACCTACACCACTAATTACGCCCACCTTTCAAAGATCTATGTTAAATACGGACAAAAGGTAAGCCAAAGCGATGTAATCGGCACCGTCGGTTCTACCGGCTTTTCTACCGGCCCGCATCTGCATTATGAAATGGTGAAAAACAAGGTAAAAATAAACCCTTTGCGCGAGATCCTGCCGCCGGGCAAGCCAATAAAAGACGAAAATAAAGAAAGGTTCTTTTCTGAAATAAAAAAATGGCAGAAAATGCTTGATGATTAAATTCAAAATAACTAACTATTGTATATATTAGTAAACATGCTATAATTAATTTGATGACATTTCTTATGTGAAAATTTTTTCTATACCTTAAGACATTTAATCATTTTCTAATTTAATTTAATTTTCTATTTTTACAAGTTATACTCTAAAGAGTACCTTGTGCCTAAAGGGCACTAACAGTAGTCGGGAATATTCAAATTCCTTGACTATAAATTATAAAAATATGGCCAGATTAAATCAAAAAAAAATTAATAAAATTTTAAAATTTATCAAGTCTAAACTAAAAAATTACGAAGAAATAGAAAAGATATATATTGAAGAAAAAAACAAAAATGCTTTTGAAGTTTTAGTTATTACAAAAACTATTAGCCCAAAAGTAGAGAAAGAAGTGATAATAATGGAAAATACGATAAAAAATAAATATGAGATACCTGTACAATTAAAAGCAATGCCAAATTTTTGTTTTGCAAATTGATTTTAAATTTATGACATTGCAAGAGATGCCCTCATATATACTTGCGAAAGAAAACTATGATTTATCAAAAGAATTATCCCGCAAACAAAAATATAACTGGGCAACTGTAATTTTATACTATTCAGCAATAATGTTTGCAAAAACAGTTTTTATAAAAAAGGGATGGCTGCCATTGCCGCAGACACACGACGCGTGGATAAGGGAAATAAAAAATAAACTCAGTGAAGACGCAAGTTATAATTATCAGGTATTACGAATTGCTTCTCATAAAAGCAGGTACAACGCAAAATTTTCACTAAACATAAACAAAAATAATTATAAAGAATATTATACTTATTATGTTGAGTATAAAAAAGAAATATTGAGCGCGATAAAATAGCATTTTATTATCTAAAAATAATTAACGCCAATTCTGAGCGTTTTTTTATTTCTTCCAATCACTACGTATAGTTCGCAATTTAATTTTTAATCTATGTATACATTATAATGTATATTTTAATGTATACATAAACATTATAACAAAAAAGCTGACTCAAACAAACCTGCTTTTTTCTTTGCATGCAATCGTGAATGAAGTCAGAACTAGAATTCGGGATTATGAGGGATATATTTATATACCCAATTTAAGTAAAAAAAATGGGGAGTTCAACATCTAACAGCTGACTCCCCTTATAACATTTTAATTAAATCTCTTAATAGGCCTACCTGTTCAGTGCCCTGTGGCCAATATCATTACGGAAATGAGACGGTCCCATAGAAATTAGCTCTACCGCGGAATAAGTTTTCTCTATTGCTTTATGATAGTCTTTGGCCATACCAGTAATACATAATATCCGGCCACCATTGGAAAGTATAGACCCGTTGTCTACTCTAATCGTACCCGCATGATTGACAATCACGCCCGTGCCTTCTGCTTTTCTAATACCATTAATCACAAAACCTTTCTGATATATCCCCGGATATCCCAGGGCAGTCATTACTACACTTATCGCCACACGCGAATCCCACTTTATGTTAACTGTATCCAATCTATCATAGAGCATTGCCAAAAAAACTTCAACAATATCTGTTTTCATTCTTGCCAAAATGGGTTGGGTTTCTGGATCGCCCAAACGAACGTTAAATTCAACTACCTTAGAGTCGCCATTTTTATCTATCATTAAACCAGCATACAAAAAACCAATAAATGGCGTACCATTTTCAGCCATGGCTTTAATCGTCGGCTCAATGATTCTTTTAAGTATTTTCTCTTCTACTTCTTGTGTGACCACCGGTGCCGGTGAATATGCCCCCATACCACCAGTGTTAAGTCCCTGATCATTGTCGTCCACACGTTTATGATCCTGTGAGCTAGCCAATGGCACAATATGTCCTTTTCTGTCGACTAAAACGATATATGACGCCTCTTCTCCTGGCAGGTACTCTTCTACAAGAAATTTATGCCCAGCTTCCTTGAACTCCTGGTTTCTAATTCTCTCTAAAGCTTTTTCTGCTTCACTTAAATCAGAACAAACCATCACACCTTTCCCGGCTGCTAAGCCGTCTGCTTTTATCACTACTGGGAAAATACCAGCATTCTTGATATGTGCATAGGCTTTTTTTGTATCCTCAAAAATCACAAACTCTGCAGAGGGAATATTGTATTTGTCTAACAACTGTCTGGTAAAAATTTTCGAGCCTTCCAAAATTGCAGCCGCCTTATTCGGTCCGATGATTAAAAGATCGGCCGCTTCAAATTCATCAACAATACCAGCCACTAATGGATCTTCCGGGCCAACAACAGTAAAAATAATACCCTTATTAATAACAAATGCCATTAACCCCTTTATATCATTTGCCTTGATATCCACATTTTCCCCAATTTCGCCCGTCCCTCCATTACCTGGAGCGCAATAAACTTTATTCACCAGATCAGACGAAGCAATCTTTGCAACCAACGCATGTTCCCTGCCACCGGATCCTACAACTAATATTTTCATAATCAGTTCCTTTCTTGTTTTGTGAATTTTAAAATTAAAAAATCAGCTAACAGCTTTTGACTTTTAAATAACTATTTTGATCGTTTGTTAAATGAGCGTAAATACAATAAATCCCGCTAATTCCTCCTTAAGTGAGCTTATATTTTTTGTATGCTTACTTTACTGGATTTTAGATAAAAAATCAAGTTCGGTGTGGTTATTCAGCTTCAATGATAGTGTTGTTTTTGAAAAATTTAATGTTAAGCTCATAATGTTATTTTGATAGCGTGAGGCTAGAAAAAACATTATAAAGAAAAGATAAAATTTTTATAAAATCTAATTATTACTCACTTCTCAACGCGTCCACCGGGTCCAGGCGGCTGGCTTTTAGGGCCGGGTAAAACCCGAAAAATACTCCCACCAGCACCGAAAAGCCAAAACCGATTATTATACCCATTAAAGACGGCGCCAAGGTAATTAATTCTGTATCGCGAAATATAAAAATTATGCTATTTCCGATTATGATTCCGATAACACCGCCGACCATTGAAAGAACCACTGATTCAAGCAAGAATTGGCTTAATATATCTCCCTGCTTTCCGCCGATCGCTTTGGCGATCCCTATCTCCTTAGTGCGCTCGGCCACGGTCACAAACATAACATTCATGATCCCGATCCCGGACACAAGCAAAGTAATCGCCGCAATGGCGGTTAAAAGCAAAGACATAAGAGCCGCGACATCCTGCGCCGCTCCCACCATGGCTCCGGCATCCATTATTCTAAAATCATCATCCTGGCTATCTCTTAATTTATGCTCATTTCTCAGGACCGATACTATTTCCTTTGACGCGATCTCAATATTATCCACATTGTCAGCCAATGTAAATATCATTAGAAAAGCCTTGCTTCCCAGTATGCTTTTTTCCGCAAAAGTATTTGGCAAAAAAACCGCGTCATCCAAAGAACTTCTGCCCATGCTTCTTCCTGTTTCCTTAACAGTTCCGATTATCTCAATTGTTTTGCCGTTTATTTTTATGCTTTGGCCGACTATATCGTCCGTTTCCAAAAACAAGGCCTCTGCCGCGCCGCTGCCAAGAACCGCGACTCTTTCGCTGCCGGCCACGTCTTCATCGCTTATTAATCTGCCCTTGTCAACTTCTATGCCGGACATCTCAAAATAATTGCTTTCAACTCCGGATATGCCAAAAGAACCTTCTTCTGACTCAAAGGAAACAGCCATAGTTTCCTGTATTACAGCCGTTGCTTCCGCGATATGCGGACAATTTTCCACTATAACTTTGGAGTCCGAGGTTTTTAATTTAGAGCTTTCGGTTTTTCCCCTCATTGCCATAACTAAAATAGAGTTGGCGGACAATCCCTGGAATTGATCATCAACCGCCTGTTGCGCGCCTTGCCCGATTGCAAATACGGCGATAACAGTAGAAACGCCGATAATTATTCCCAGCATTGAAAGAAATGTTCTAGTCTTGTTTGCCAGCAAAGACTCAAATGACATTTTAATAATTTCCAATTTCATGTTAAATTTTTAGTTGAAATTAAACAACTTATCTTACGCGCTAAATATTTTTACCTTAGAAAAAGTTATAATTTATGTAATTTAAACAAAAATGCTAAGATAAAACTTGTTCTTATCCTCGTTTTTGTTTAAATTACATAAATTATAACTTTTTCTACGTGATAAATACATAACATGAGTTAATAATTTGAAGTTAGCTTATAATTATTATCCACTACTTTTCCATCTCGCATAAAAATTATTCTATCAGCATATTTGGCAACTTCTGACGTATGCGTAACCATGATAATTGTTTTGTTCCGCTTTTTTAAATCAGTAAATATTTTCATTATTTCAATACCGGATTTAGAATCCAAGGCGCCGGTCGGCTCATCAGCCAGAATTATTTCCGGATCATTCATAAGCGACCGGCAAATAGAAACCCGCTGTTGTTGTCCGCCGGAAAGCTCGGTTGGTTTGTGGCCGGCTCTATCCTCTATATTAACGCTCTTCATAAGCTGTATTGCCCGCGCTTCTCTTATTTCTTTTTCAACTCCGGCATAAAGGGCCGGCAGAGCGATATTTTTAAGCGCGGTCAGGCGGGAAAATAAATTAAATTGCTGAAAAATAAAACCCATCATTTTATTTCTTATAAAAGCCAGGGTATAATCGTCTCTAACTTCCCCGATATTTTCTTTGTCCAAAAAATATTCCCCGTCAGTCAAGGGATGAAGGCAGCCAATAATATTTAACAAAGTGGTTTTTCCGCCTCCTGACTCTCCCATTAACGCCACAAATTCTCCTTTTTTTATATCAAGATCTATGCCATTTAAAACCGGTATTTCTTCGCCATTGGCAAGATAATACGACTTATGGACATTTTTAAATTTTATTAATGATTTTTCTTCCACAACTTTCAACTTTATAAACTTTTAACTAATAAACTATCTTGTCCCCGGCGTTTAATCCGCTTATTATTTCCACATTCTTACTATCAGTAAATCCGGTTGCTACCGGCACCCATTCTTCGTTAATATTTAACACCGAAGGAGTATCATTAACATTTCTGACCGCGCTAACCGGAATAATCAAAACACCCTTGGCTTCAGCAGTCACAAAATCAACAAAGGCCGTCATTCCCTCTCTTATTTGATTATCGCCTTTGTTCATTATCACAATGCGAACCAGGTATGTAACAATTCCATTATTATTTGTTTTTGAAGTAAGTGAAATAAAACTTACTTCCCCGTCAAGTCTTAATCCGTCCAGAGCGTCAAAAACGGCATAAACAGCCTGCCCGATCTTAATTTTATTAATATCAGCTTCTTCAATATCCACTTCAATAAATAATGTGTCGTTGTTTATAATAACCGCCACCGGATCACTGGTGCTATTGTCTACAATAATATCGCCTGTTTTGTAATTAAGCCTGGCTACTTCGCCGTCAATCGGAGAGATGATAGTAGCGTTTTCCAGTTCGTTTTGGGATTTTTTAAGACTGACCGAAGCGCTGGTTAATCTTGACCTGGCGGAAGCCAGTTCCTGTTCAGTTAAAGGCGCCAACAAATCATTATAATCCCGCTTGGCCTGCTCAAGGTTTAACTCCTTGCTGCGCACATTAGCCTTTGCGTTTTCAATATCTCTATCCGCGTCTGATTGTTCATTAGCCAAATCAATTTGCGCCTCTTCGTAGTCCTCAATATAATCTTCAAGCGAATCTCTGGCATCTTCCACGTCTTTAACTAAATTTCTTAAGCCGGTAATTTTTGTATTGATTGCGGCGCGATTTGTATTAATTGTTGATTTAAAACTATCCAATTCTGTTTGCGTAAGCTCGGTTGAAACAATTGAAGCATCCAATAAAACCTGCATATCATACAAATGAGACTCAAGCGTTTCCAAAGTGTTATTCGCTTGTACTGTCGCCTTATCAATCTCCGAATAAGCACTGCTTGCGTTAATTGACAAAGCATAATTATTCAATTCATACCTGTCGTCTTTCGCGTCCTTATAGCCGCCGATCGCCTTACTCATTGATGACACGTCTTTAACCCCTAAAAAATCCTCATAATCATCATTAATAAATTTATTATCAACTCCGACTATTTCATCCGAATCAATCAGGATATTTTCCAGGCTTATGCTGATTGATTTAATTGTATCAACCAGAGAATTATAAGCATCCTGGACATCTTCACTTGTTAATTCATTCTGATTATCGTCCAGATTTTCTTTAGCGTCCTTCAGATCCTGCTCGGCGTCATAAATACTTTTTTGCACGCTTTGCTCAATGTTTTCCAAGGAAATTTTTACTTGTTCCAAAGAAATTTCCGCCGAAGTAATATCGTCAGCCGCGTCAGCGATCTGTTCACTTGTTGCTCCGTCCATTGCCTGATTATAATCCGCCAAAGCCGACAAATAGCTTGAATAAGCGCCGCGCACGTTAAGCTCCAGGGTTTCTGTTTTTACGGTCGCGATCTTATCGCCCTTTTTGATCTTGTCGCCTTCTTTAATAAATACTTCTTCTATTTCCAGATTGTTGCCGCTGACTGAAAAGGATAATTCAACTCCGTCTTCCGCGATAACTTTACCGTCTGATTCAATGGAAATTTTCAGATCAGCCTTTTTTACTGTCCATTCTTTCTGTGAAACAGCCGTTTCCTGGCTGTCTTTTTTATTAAAATAAAAATAAGCAGAAACTAAAGACAGAATGATAATAATTAAAATTATCATTTTCTTTTTAGTCATTTTAAATTTTCCCATGCCCCTGGATTTTTTGCTTTCTTCAAGTATTGAACCCATATAATAAAATTGAAAGTTGAAAGTTTATAAAGTTGAAAGTTGATCAAGCATATTTTAATAAACAACTTTATAACTTTAAACTAAATATTAATTGATTATTACAAAATTTGCTATATTTCTGTCCGTAATGGTTTCATCAGTCCAAACCATAAGCATCCGGTCTTTTTTAACATCATTCAGCGTTGCCTCAACCATTTCTCCTTCCTCATTTTTTAGCATTTTTATTCCCACCGGAATAATAACTTTTTCTTCTCCCGCGCTCATGCTTTTTAACATGGCCCATCTCTCGTCGCTGTCGCTTGCTCCGGTGTTTTGCCGCGTGCCAATACCCATGCCCATGCCTGTTCCATGACCGCTAAAACCGGACACCGGCCTTTGTGTCCTGTCGCTTTCATCACCCTCATCTTCTTCGTGGTTATTATTTTCATCCATTTGCGGTCTGGCAATTTTTAAAATTGTCACTTCATTGCCGGTTATTGTTTTTACCAATCCCCTTATTTCAGCCGGTTCTTCAGGCTGCCCAAAATCAGGCATTCTGTTTCTTCCTAATGTTGTTTCACTACCCTCATTTTGTTTATCATTGGTTTGTCCAATACATCCGGTTAAAACAAAAACAAGCAATAAACAAGCAGTTATAGCTTTCTTCATAAAAAATTGTTTAATTACTCATGTTACGCACTTATTGCGTAAACAAAGTTATAATAAATGTAATTTAAACAAAAATGCTAAGATAAAACTTGTTCTTATCCTCGTTTTTGTTTAAATTACATTTATTATAACTT
>DAOVXE010000009.1 GCA_030636285.1 Candidatus Falkowiibacteriota bacterium
AAATGACATTAGGAAAAATAAAATAAAAAAAGAAACTCTGGAGGCGCTTAAATCCAGGATGAATAAGCCGATCAAAAGCTCAATCAAGGCAACCAAGCTGTATACCACCAATTCCCAGGTGGACGCGATCAATGATTATGAACTGTCGCGCCTACCTGGCAAGGAATTTGTTTATGATATGAGATCAGGCTGCGGAAAAGGAAATGAACATATTTTAAAGCAGATGCTCGCTAATTCGCAGATAATCCCGCAAGTGTTGAAATTAAAAAAGCACGCGGTTGTTATGTTTGTTAAAAATAATTTTGACAGCACCAGCATAAACAGCTATGTTAACGGCACTTTGGGAAAAATAACCGGTTTTACCGAGGAAACCAAATATCCGATCGTGGAAACAACAGACAAGCGGACGATCATTGCCGCGCCCGCGTCCTGGAAGATCAAGGAGGATGATATTGATCTGGCCTGGATCAGGCAGATACCTTTGCGGCTTGCCTGGGCGATCACGGTTCATAAAAGCCAGGGCATGGGATTGGATGAGGCGATCATTGACCTGGGCAACACGTTTGAATACGGCATGGGCTATGTGGCTCTTTCCCGGATCCGCTCTCTTTCCGGCATGCGCCTTTTGGGTTTGAACAAATTGGCGGTAGAGGTTGATCCGGAAATCGTTAAGCTGGATAAAAAATTTGTGCGCCAGTCAAAGGAAGCTAAAACCGAACTAAGCGCGATGGATAAGGAAGAAATTAAAAAGAAACAAAAAGAGTTTATTAAATCCGCCGTAGACAAGAGCAAAGCAATGGATCTGTTTGACGAGGTTTTTCAATAATATTTTTATAAATATAATCAAATTTTAATTCATTTTATTTTTCTTTCGAGACGACAAATACCATAGCATAGCAACATAAACAAAATAAATTAAATTAAATTAAATCTTTCATAAAAATTATTTCTACAAAAAAAATCTTCCGTCGGCGGCAATCCTTTCGGATCACCCAATGCCCTTTCGGGCAAAGACCACTCGCATAGTACCGATCAGAAGACCGTCTTTATGTATGTGGATTTTCAACCATGCCTTAAACAATCCCGAGTGCTCGGGACAAGGGTTAGGTTAACAGATTTTAATATTATTGGCAACAACAATTATCACAGCAGCTTGTCGCCCCTGCTTTTCCAAACTTTTTATCATATTTCTTAACCAAATCAAGCTGATCCTTGTTAGCCTTAGCGGCAACTCCGCTTACGATATCTTCCTGTTCTCTAACCGGTAATTTAAAAAATTCGTTTAATATCAGCTTTTTGTTGTTTTTCATACTTTGAATCTTTTACTCATAAAACAAAAAAATCAAAAGTTGGGTTAATTAAATTGTTTTATTATTGATTATAGAATAGCAAAAACAACAAAAAAGTCAATCAAAAAAGAAGTAAACTAAAAAATTTAACATTTAAAATGTATAGAAATCAAATTGTAAAATGTATAGATATTTTTTGAGTTATTAAATATATCAGCTAATATTAAATAAACTTACTTTTCAATTTGTATAGTTTTATTTTTTCAATTTGTATATATTTATATTATCTGCTATAGTTTAAAAATGGAAAAAATATATTCAATTAAACAGGCGGCTGAGATACTGGGAGTAAGTATCATGACACTGCGGCGTTGGGAAAAAAGCGGACGTTTAATTCCGTTGCGTTCAAAAGGAGGGCATCGTTATTACCGGCCAGAGGATATAAAAGAGTATCAAAAAAATTTGGATATTTTTAAGCTTGCCACAAAATGGGCAGAATCAACAAAGGTCGAAGAATTGCCAAATTTTTTTTATTGCGCAAGGATTGATGTTTTTTGGGCTCGTTTAGAAAAATTTAAAAATGAATTGTATAAAAATTTAAACGCTAACGAGGTTTATTCTTTAATTGGATTGATAGTGGGCGAAATCGGAAATAATTCATTTGATCATAATCTCGGCAATTGGCCGGATGTGCCTGGTATTTTTTTTGGCTATAATCTAAATACTAGGCAGATTGCTCTGGCCGACAGAGGGCAAGGGATTTTAAATACACTAAAAAGAGTGAAGCCGGGCCTGGACAACGATAAAGAGGCAATGCAAATAGCTTTTACGGAAATTGTATCGGGTCGCGCGCCCGAAGCGCGAGGCAATGGGCTGAAATCCGTAAGAAATATTATTACACATTACAATATGAAATTATTTTTTCAAAGTGGAAATGCCAGATTAAATTTAGGCAAAGGAGATGAAGAATTAAATTTACGAGAAACGAAAAAAGCTATCGCAGGCTGTTTGTCTCTTATGAAATATAATTATTAGATCAAAAATGTATGATTATAAAATTAAATAAATTTGGAACAACCCTAACATCCAGACAGTCTGGTAAAGAAGCTTTCGCGGCTTTTTTGCCAAACCTAAAAAAAATACCAAATAACGAAAAAATAATTATAGATTTTGCCGGAGTAGATATATTCTCTCCTTCGTGGGGCGATGAATTTTTTACACCGTTATTAGAAATATGTAAAGATAGAGTATCATTAATAAAATCCAGTAATTTATCGGTCATAGAAACTATTAAAATGCTAGAACTGATTTATAATTACAAGTTTAAGATTTCGGAATAATTTATAGTCAAGGAATTTTCCTCCCGAGGCGGATCAGTCTTGGGCTGAGAATATTCCCGACTACTGTTAGTACCCTCTGGGGTATAATATGCCCTTTGAGCACAAGGTACTCTTTAGGATATAACCTGATATTATAAAATAAAAAAAATAATCCCGATGATTGGGATTATTTTATTGCCGGATGCGGTAAATCGCATTATAATATTAGTGAGCGCAAGCCAAGCATTTTTTAAAGCGTATTAATAAGTAGAATGGATAAATGCGGGAATAAAACTGATGAAGAGTTGGTTGAGCTGACCTTGAAAGATCAGGATTTTTTGTTTTGTTTAGCCAGGAGATATGAAGCAAAATTGCTTAGCTATATTTTAAGAATATCAAATATTTCCAAAGAAGAGGCCGAAGATATTTTGCAAGAAGTATTTATAAAAGTTTATTATAATTTAAATAGCTTTGATAAAGAATTAAAATTCTCATCCTGGATTTACCGCATAACTCATAATCAGGTAATAAGCAATTATAGAAAAATTAAAGCTCGCGCTGAAACAATAACATTTGATTTTAAAGATGAGATCATAAAAAATATTGTGTCTGAATTTGATATTAAAGAAGAGATTGATTATAAAATATTTAGAGAAAAAATTGAAAAATCATTAAATAATATTGACAGTAAATATAAAGAAGTTCTTATCCTATATCTTTTGGAAGAAAAGTCAGGCCGGGAAATTTCCGACATATTAAAGAAAAGGATTAACACAGTATATTCGCTGATCAGCAGGGGTAAAAAATTATTAAAAAAAGAGTTAGACTTAAAAACTCATGTTACGCACTTATCACGTAAGCAAAGTTATAATTAATGTAATTTAAACAAAAACGAGGATAAAAACAAGTTTTATCTTAGCATTTTTGTTTAAATTACATTAATTATAACTTTTTCTAAGGTCAAGTTATGCCCTAAAGAGTACCTTGTGCCCAAAGGGCATAACAGTAGTCGGGAATACGCCCCGAAGGAAGTGCCCTTGGGGTGCTCAAATTCCTTGACTGAAAAATATTTAGCGCGTAAAGTGAGTTAAAAATATGAACAAGCAAATAAAACAAATCGGCGAAAAAGCGCTGCAAATTATTAAGCAAAAAAAAATAAGCCCAAGATCAAAATGGCAGTGCTTGCTGTACAATAAAATGGCCTGGGGCCTAAGTTTTGCTTTTGTTATTATTGGAAGTTTGGCGTTTTCCGTGGTGATATATATGGTAAAGAATAATGACTGGGATATGTATAGCCATCTGGGCGACAGTCTGGCTGAGTTCATTATTGTTACTCTGCCTTATTTCTGGATTGTGTTATTAATATTGTTGGTTTATTTGGCGTTTTTCAGCTCCAAATTTACCGAGCAAGGGTATCGCTATAAATTAATAACTTTATTATCTCTTGGATTATTAATAAATATTGTATTAGGCGTAATTTTTTATAACATTGGATTTGGCCGGATCATTGATTCTTATTTACAGGATAAAGTGCCAACATATAATTATATGTTTATAAATAAAGCAAAGATGTGGACTCAGCCGGAAAAAGGCCTTTTAACCGGTATTATAATTTCGGCAAACAAAGATCAGTTAACAATTAAAGATTATAAAAATAATTTATGGAACATAGAATTGGATGAAAATGTAATAGTAAAAGGACGAATAAAAATTGATGTTGGTTTAAGAATAAATATAATAGGGGGAAAACAAGATAATAATCATTTTTTAGCCAAAGAAATAAGGCCATGCGCCAGAAGGGGCTTAGGGCTTAAGTAAAAATAACTATTTAATTAATTTACTAAGATATTTTCCGGTGTAACTATTTTTTACTTTAATAATATCATGGGGCGTGCCCTGAGCCACGACCTGACCGCCCTGGTCCCCGCCCTCCGGACCCAGGTCAATGATCCAGTCAACCGATTTGATCACGTCCAAATTGTGCTCAATTATTAAAACCGTGTTGCCTTTGTCAGCCAGTTGATTCAGGACATCCAAAAGCCTTTTAATATCGTCAAAGTGCAGGCCGGTAGTCGGTTCATCCAGAATATACAGGGTTTTGCCGGTAGCGCGGCGGGACAGCTCGGTAGAGAGCTTGACCCGCTGAGCTTCCCCGCCGGAAAGAGTGGTGGCGGACTGGCCAAGCTTTATATATCCAAGGCCGACTTTGTTCAGAGTAGAAAGTTTTTGTTCAACAATCGGGATATTTTTGAAAAATTCACTGGCCTCTTCCACGGTCATTTGGAGAACTTCGGAAATATTTTTGCCCTTATATCTAATTTCCAAAGTTTCATTATTATAACGGGTGCCGTGGCAAACATCGCACTCCACATAGACATCCGGCAAAAATTGCATCTCAATCCTGACCATACCGTCTCCGGAGCAGGCCTCGCAGCGTCCGCCAACCACGTTAAAGGAGAAGCGGCCCGGTTTATAGCCCTTGATCCTGGCTTCCGGCAAGCAGGCAAAGAGCTCGCGGATCGGGGTAAAACAGCCGGTGTAAGTTGCCGGATTTGAACGCGGGGTGCGGCCGATCGGTGATTGGTCTATATTTATTACTTTGTCAATATGGCGCATTCCTTCAATCCGCTTATGCGCGCCGGGCGCGGTTTTGGATCGGTAGAATTTTTGGCTAAGCGCCCGCGCCAGAATATCCGTCATCAGAGTTGATTTGCCTGAGCCGGAAACGCCGGTAATCGCGATAAGCTTGCCCAAAGGAAAGCTTATATCAATATTTTTTAAATTATGCTCGCTGGCGCTGATAATTTTAATTTCATTGCCATTGCCTTTACGGTATTCTTTTGGCGCCGGGATTGATTTTTTACCGGATAAATATTGCCCGGTCAGGGATTTGCTTGAATTTTTAACCGCTGTTGGGGTGCCGGCCGCGACGATCTCGCCGCCATGGTCGCCGGCGCCCGGACCGACATCCACGATCCAATCCGCGCTTACCATGGTTTCTTCATCATGTTCAACCACAATTACCGTGTTCCCCAGGTCGCGAAGCTTTTTAATAGTCATGATCAGGCGTTTATTATCGCGCTGATGCAAACCGATTGAGGGTTCGTCCAGTATATAAATAACTCCGACCAGAGAAGTTCCGATCTGATTGGCCAGCCGGATCCGCTGGGCTTCGCCGCCCGAGAGAGTGTTGGCCGCGCGATCCAGGGTCAAGTAAGATAAGCCCACGTTCATTAGGAAATTCAAACGGACGCTTATTTCTTTAAGGATTTGATCGGCGATTTTTTTCTCGCGGGCGTTTAATTTATTTGTTTTATTTAATTCATCAAAAAACACCTGGGATTCGTCTATGGTCTTGGTGGTTATATCATATATGGAATGCTTGCAAATTTTTATTGCCAGCATTTCTTTTTTTAGCCTTTGTCCGTTGCAGGTCGGGCAGAGAAAAACGCGCATATATTGTTCAATTTCGCGGCGGGTATAATCGGACTCGGTTTGCTGGTAGCGGCGTTCCAGATTGGGAATAACGCCTTCAAATTCAGTGCTAAGCTCGCCGGAGAATCTATTGCTTTCATAATCAACTTGATAATTTTTCTCCCCGGTGCCGTAGAGAACGATATTCATCTGTCTTTTATCCAGGTTTTTAACAGGGGTATTCAGGTCAAAACCGTTTTTATTAGCCACTGTTCCAAGAATGCGCATTAGCCAGGTCTGGCCGGTGGCGGTATTGTGCGACCAGGGGCGGATAGCGCCCTGGGCAATAGTCAGATTTTGGTTGATTATTAACTTTGGGTCAATTTCCAGCTTGGTTCCGAGGCCGGAGCAGTCCGGACAGGCGCCGTGCGGCGAGTTAAAGGAAAAATTGCGCGGCTCCAGTTCCGGCAGGCTGATGCCGCACTTGGGGCAGCCAAAAGCAGTGGAATAAGTTTTTTCCGACCCCTTTTTAGTTTCATCTTTTCCTTTGACCCGGGACGGGACGGGCGCAATAGGGGAGGATGATATAATAACTAAACCGTCTGAGAGTTCCAGGGCTTTTTCCACGGCCTCGGTAAAGCGGGCCCGGTCTTCCTTGTTTTTACTAAGATTAATCCGGTCAATCACTATTTCAACAGAATGCTTTTTTTGTTTGTCTACGCTTAGATCCTCGGCTTCGTCCAGGGTGATTGCATCTTTGTCAAAGCGTACCCGGGTAAAGCCGGCCTCACGCACATTGGCGATTATTTTTTTATGTTCGCCTTTCTTGTCTTTAATAAGCGGGGATAATATTAGAATATCTTTATTTAAAAAATCTTTATAGGACTGATTGACTATTTCGTCTATTGTGTAGCGTTTTATTTTATCCCCGCAATCCGGGCAATAAGGAATACCGACGCGGGCGAAAAGCAAGCGGAGGTAGTCGTATATCTCGGTAACAGTGCCGACGGTTGAACGGGGATTGTGCGGCGCGGTTTTTTGGTCAATTGAGATTGCCGGAGACAGGCCTTCAATCTGATCCACGTCCGGTTTATCCATTAATCCGAGGAATTGCCGGGCGTATGCTGATAAACTCTCAACATAGCGGCGCTGGCCTTCGGCGTAAATGGTGTCAAAGGCAAGCGAGGATTTACCTGATCCGGACAGGCCGGTGATCACGATAAATTTATTCCGAGGCAGGTCAATGCTTACGTTTTTCAAATTATGCACGCGCGCTCCCTTGACCCTGATTACATTTTGATTGGTTTTAGGCATTTTTATATTACTATTAATTCAACGACACTTATTATACATTAAAAGTTTACTTTAAGCAAGACAGCAAATCGTAAAAATTCTACCACTTGACAAATTATTTTATATTTGGTATAATATCATAATTATAAATATCGAAATACCAAAAAATCAAAAATCAAAAAAATATAAGGGAGGATCTTTAAAATGAAAAAATCCATAATTACAGTATTTATTATTTTGTTGGCAAGTGTGTTTTTTTCAGGTTGTGGCTGGAAGCAAATCAACATAGCCAAGGCCAATTTCATTAACGCGGTCGCGAACAACCCGAAAACATTCAAAAATAATTATAATCTTGTCGGGCACCTGATTATTGGTAATCGACAAACAGCTAGCGTAAAGGGGGGTGAAGATATTACGGCCGATGATATTCGGGCGTGGAGGAGAATAAATAGAATGCTTAAAAAATAAACTTCTTTTATTCTCTTAATCAGAAAGGTGTTGTTTCGCGGAACAACACCTTTTTTCTATGTTAAATTTATTTAGGTAAAAATATCAACCGCCCCAGGGCAGAGCATTAAAGACAAAATAAGTAATGGCATAAGCGCTGACAGTTATTATTAGTCCAATAATTGCCTGTTGAATAGTGTCTTTGGCTTTTGTTACCTTGCTTTCATCACCACCGGCCATCATCCAGCCATATCCGCCGATTATTATTAAAACTATAAAAATTATCGCCAGCAAACCAAGAAAAGCCTCAATAACTATCTTGGCCAAACTACCTATTTCCACGCCAGAGGTATAGCCGGATGTATCTAAAAAAGCTTTCTCATGTCTCAACATGTCAACAAGGGCAGGTTGTTCTATTAATTTTGTCTGACCGATTAATACAGAGGAAAATAAAATAAAATAAATACTAATTACTAATAATATCCCGTTTTTAAAATACTTTTGAAACATATTAATTTAAAATTCAATATTAAGTACTGAGATATAAAACTAAATAAAACTAAATAAAATAAAATTATAAATTGCAAACGCGCCGATCACTATGACTAAACCAATAATTGCTCTTCTGATGGTTTCTTTAGCTTTAGTAAGTTTAGCCTCGTCACCGGCCGCTATCATCCAATTGTAGCCGGCATAGAGCATTAAAGTAATAAAAATTATTCCAAGCAAACTAAGAAAAGAATTTACTATTGTCCCAATCATGCTTGAAATTGTAGTTTCATTAGCTGCGGCATAACCAGTATCTTCTCTAATATCATGTAGAGCTTTTAGCGGCGCAGTCGGGTTATCTTGGGCAAAAACCAAATAAGGCAGTAATAATATTATTACCAAACAGGCCAGGATCAATACGTGCTTGATTGTTTTAACCATATTTTTATTTATAATATTACTATTCAGCTTCCGGCGCTTCTAAAGTTTGAGAGGCTAACTGGTCAAGGACAAAAATGCTGATAGCGTAAGCCGAGAGCACAATTATAAGGCCGATAACCGCGGCGGATATTAAATTCCTGGCCCGCTTGACCTGGTCCTCATTGCCCTTGTCAGTCATCCAAAGATAACCGCCGTAAACCAACAATGCTAAAAATATTACGCCCAAGAGCGACAGCGCTGTTCTGATTATTATCGCGATTAGAGAATTAACATTATTAACATCGCCGGTAGTCTCATATCCGGCTTTAGTTGCCGCGATTTTTGATTTAACCCAGGCATCTCGCAAATCTGGCGTTCCAGAAGGGAGTACCGCAGCGATTACCACTTCAGTGGCAGGTAAAAATACAAAAAAACCAATAATAACAAATGATAAAATGTATTGTAAAATAATTTTATTCATGTTTAATTTGCATCCCATATATTTCTCATTACAAAATCAGTAATCGCGTAAGCGGCCAGGACAATGATCAGGCCGATTATCGCGTTCCTGATTATATCGCGGGCCTTGGTAACCTGTTTTTCCTCGCCCCGATCAGTCATCCAGATATAGCCGCCGTAAATCAACAGGATTAAAAAAACTATTCCCAGCAAAGACAATAAAATCTTAATTACCTGCCCGACAATCTCGGCAGGATCTTTAGTGTTAAAAAATGACGAATTAGCGCCGCTTAGGTGTCCGGTTTTGCCGGCAGTTGTTGTCAGGCTGGAATTAAAGCTTTCTTTAAAGGAAACGCCGGCCTGCAATTCATTAACAACAAACCCTAAGCCGGATATTGAAACAATGGAAACAATTATTATTAAATATTTTAGTTTAAGCATGTTATTTTAAGGCGTTGGAGGCTCTGGTTTTACACTGGTTAAAGCATCGCCAACATAGCTGGTAATGGCATAGGCGGCAAGAATTACTACCAGGCCCACAACCGCGGACTTGATCAGTTCTCTGGCCTTTTCAACTTCGCTTTCATTGCCCCTGGCCATCATCCAGATAAAACCGCCGTAGATCATAAGCCCGAGAAATAATACTCCAACAAAAGCAAGGACAGCGCCGACAATCTGGCCGATCGCGGCCGGCAGATCCTTGGCCACAGTGCCGGGTCCGGTATCGTTCTCGGAGCCGTCATAAGCGATACTGGCGGATTTATTAAGGCCGTCCAAAGCCTTTTTAGCCCCTGAATCCGTTGCCAAAACAACACAAGGGAAAAAAGCAAAAATAGCCAACACGGCTATTAAACAAATAACTTTATTAAATTGAAATATTTTTGTTTTTATATTTAAATACATAACTGCTCCTCAATATTAACGTAAACCAATATTTAGCCGGCCAATCCGCAAGATTAGCCGGCTCATATATTAGAATCCGCCATTAATCGCGTTCTCAGTCATTTCAATAACAAAACTTGTAATAGCAAAAGCGAAGATAACTATTATCAACCCGACCGCGCCGCCAGTGATAATTTTCTTGGCTTTTGCCACCCGACCTCCATTGCCGCCGGCCGTCATCCACACAAAACCGCCATAGAGAATTATACCAACCGCGATAATGCCTAAGAAAGTAAGCAAATACTGTATAATGCCAACCGCCGTATCGCGAATA
>DAOVXE010000163.1 GCA_030636285.1 Candidatus Falkowiibacteriota bacterium
AAACAAAGTTATAATTAATGTAATTTAAACAAAAACGAGGATAAAAACAAGTTTTATCTTAGCATTTTTGTTTAAATTACATTAATTATAACTTTTTCTAAGGTAAAAATATTTAGCGCGTAAAGTGAGTAAATTAATTAAAATTAATTGATAAAATGGATAAAGAAGATAAAAAAATTATTCCCGCGCACGTGGGAATAATCATGGATGGGAACCGGCGCTGGGCCAAAGAGCGCAATTTGCCAACCATTGAAGGGCATGCCAAGGGTTATGAAAAAATGAAACTGGTTGGTGATTGGTTTTTTAGTAAAGGCGTGAAAATATTAAGTGTTTACGCTTTTTCCACTGAGAATTGGAACAGAAGCCGGGACGAAGTAAATTATTTAATGAAGTTGCTTAAAAGAGCGCTGAAAGACGATTTTGAAGAGTTTAACAGCCGGGGATATCGTCTTTTAATTTCCGGCCGGACAGAAGAGCTGCCCGGAGATCTGCCGGAGATTTGCCAGGAGGCAATAAATAATACGGAAAAAAATACTAAGGGAATACTGAATATTTGCATTAACTATGGCGGCCGCGCTGAATTGATTGACGCGCTAAAAAAGATCATTAATAAGCAAGTAAGCGTTGACCAGATACACGAGGGTATGATCCGTAAATATTTATACCAAGCGGATTTGCCTGATCCGGATATAATCGTCAGAACCAGCGGAGAAGAGCGGATTTCCGGTTTTCAGCTATGGCAATCGGCTTATAGTGAATTTTTATTTTTAAAAAAGTATTGGCCGGATTTTGAAAAAAGCGACGCGGAGATTATTATTAATGAATATTCAAATAGGAAAAGACGATATGGCGGAGACGAGAAATAAAAAATCACCATTAGCGGATCGGATGCGGCCAAAGAATTTAGATGAATTTTTAGGTCAGGAAGAAGTGATTGGCAAAGGGAAAATGCTTAGACAGGCGATAGAGGCAGACACTGTTCCGTCGCTTATTTTTTGGGGTCCGCCAGGAAGCGGAAAAACCACTTTGGCGCATATTATAGCAAATCATACCAAGGCGGAATTTACCCGGATATCGGCGGTTACCAGCGGACTTAAAGATCTAAGGGAAATAATAAGAGTCGCCAAAACAAACAAAATAGAGGATAAACGCACGATTCTGTTCATAGACGAAATTCATCGCTGGAACAAAAATCAGCAGGATGCCTTACTGCCGCAGATTGAGGACGGTACGATCACACTGATAGGCGCCACCACGGAAAATCCTAGTTTTGAAATAATAAATGCTTTATTGTCCCGATCAAGAGTTTTTGTTCTGCACCGTTTGAGTGATGAGAATTTAGCTGAAATTATCCGTACTGCCATTAAGGATAAAGAAAAAGGATTGGGAAGGCAGCGGATAAAAGCGGAAAATTCGGTCATAGATTTGTTGGCCGCAATGAGCGATGGCGATGCCCGCACGGCCTTGAATATTCTTGAATATTTATCATCCCTCTCCCCCGGCCCCTCTCCTAGCCCCTCCTACGCCAAGGCTTCGGCGGGCAAGCAGGAGAGGGGAGACAAGAAGATTACAAAGGAGATGATAAAGGAGGCGTTTCAGAAGTCGCATTTGATGTATGATAAAGGCGGGGAAGAGCATTATAATATAATTTCCGCCCTACATAAGGCAATGCGCGGCTCTGACGAAAACGCGGCTCTGTATTGGCTGGCCCGAATGCTTGAAGGCGGGGAAGAGCCTCTGTATATCGCGCGCCGCTTAGTGCGTTTTGCCTCTGAAGACATAGGCCTGGCTAATTCCCGGGCATTGGAGCAGGCAGTCGCGGCTTATCAGGCTTGTCATTTTATTGGTATGCCGGAATGTAACGTAATTTTAGCCCAGGCGGTTGTTTATTTAGCCAAGTGTAAAAAGTCTAACGCGCTTTATATGGCGATCAAAAAGGCCGGTCAGGACGTAAAAGATAAGGGCAATTTGGCCGTACCACTGCATATTCGCAATGCGCCAACCAAACTGATGAAGGGGCTGGGATACGGACAGGGTTATAAATATTCGCCAGACCATGATTATAAGGAAAAGCAAGAGTATTTACCGGATGAATTAAAGGGGAAGAAATATATCAAATAATTTTTAATTTTAAATTGTCATCCTGATCCCGCGTAGCGGGCGAAGGATCTCGTTTCTATATCCACGAGATTCTTCGCCTGCGGCTCAGAATTACAGCTATATAATATGAACTATAATAAAAAAGCAATAGATTTGCATAAAAAATATCAAGGCAAAATAGAAATTAGATCCAAGGTGCCTTTAAAGACCAAAAACGATCTGTCAACCGCTTATACGCCGGGAGTAGCGGCCGTGTGTGAGGCGATAAAGAAAAACCCTAAAAAAAGTTGGAAATTAACAGCCCGGGTGAATACGGTGGCGATAGGAACTGGTGGCTCGGCCATTCTCGGGCTTGGCAATATCGGCCCGGAGGCAGGAATGCCGGTAATGGAAGGGAAAGCGATCATTTTTAAAGAGTTTGCAGGGATTGACGCTTATCCGCTTTGTATCGGCACGCAGGATACAAAAGAAATAATTAAATTCGTGAAATTGATCGCGCCAAGTTTTGGTGGGATCAATCTGGAAGATATTTCGGCTCCCCGGTGCTTTGAAGTGTTGGAAAAACTGGAAAAAGAGCTTGATATTCCGGTATTGCACGACGATCAGGACGGCACGGCAATTGTTACTTTGGCCGCGCTTATAAACGCCTGCCGGGTAACTGAGAGAGTTATAAAAGAGCTTAAAGTTGTTATTAACGGAGCCGGAGCGGCCGGAATTTCTATTGCCCGGCTTTTGCTCGCCCAGGGGGTTAAAGACATTATTTTGGTTGACAGCCAGGGCACTATTTATGACGGGCGTGAAAATATGAATAAATACAAACAGGGGATTGCCAAAAAAACCAATAAGAAAAAGATCAAAGGCCGGA
>DAOVXE010000039.1 GCA_030636285.1 Candidatus Falkowiibacteriota bacterium
GATTAAACCAAACTATTTAAACGAAGAAAAGCAGGTTGAAGATAAATATAAAAAAATTGACAAGAAACAAAAGAAAAAAATGAAAGTAAGCGGTCAAAGCGTTAAGAAATTGCAGAAAATAATAAGAAATAGACAGCAGACAGCAGACAACAGACGACAGACAGCAGACGACAGACAACAGAAATAAGATTAATTATTATTAAACATAATAAATATGAAAAGAATAATAATATTAGTTTTCAGTTTATTTTTTGTTTTTGTAAATATTGCGCAAGCAGAGGAGAGGATTGATGATTTTACAGTGGAAATAAAAATTAATCAGGATTCATCTATTAATGTAACTGAGAAAATTACTTATAATTTCGGTCAGGCTGAAAAGCGCGGTATTTATCGGGATATTCCCTATAAATATAAGGCCAGAGGCGGCACTTTCAAATTAAGATTCAGCGACATAGAGGTAACATACAATAATGGTGAGCCGGTCAATTTTAGCGTGAGCAAACAAGACAATAATAAGCGAATTAAGATTGAAAACGCGGATAAGTATGTGAGCGGACAACAGCAATACATAATTAAATATACAGTTAACCGGGTAATAAATTATTCTGACAAGCATGATGAGCTGTATTGGAATGTTATCGGAAACGAATGGAGCGTGGATATCAAACAATCACGCGTTAATTTGATTTTACCGCAAAGTATTTTGGAAAGTGATTTGCGTATTGAGTGTTTTATCGGTCAAAGCAACAGCCAGGATGAGTGCCTGTCTATCCGCTATAATTATGCCGCAGAGGGCCAGGTTAAAGGAATTACTTTTATAAATGATTTACTCTCCGGCCGCGAGGGCATGATAATTATAGTCGGCGTACCCAAGGGCATTACCCTGGAGCCGACAATATTTCAAAATTTATTATACATTATTAAAGATAATTGGATTGTCGTATTGTTGATATTTGTATGTTTATTCCTATTGCTTTTTAGGCGATTTTAGGCTAAAATAATTATATTATATAAGAAAAATTTTTATTTATGGAAATATTTATTATTTTAATTTTAGTTGGTTTTTCAGCGCTTTTTTCCGGGATGACACTCGGGTTTTTTAGTCTGAACAAGGATGATTTAAGGAGGAAAACGGAGATTGGCGATAAAAACGCGATAAAAATTTATCCAATCAGAAAAAACGGAAATTTACTGCTTTGCACGCTGTTAATCGGCAATGTGGCAGTAAATTCCACTCTGTCCATTTATCTTGGCTCAATCGCTTCCGGCTTTACGGCCGGTTTGATTGCCACGGCCTTGATCGTAGTGTTTGGCGAGATCATTCCTCAGGCGGCTTTTTCCCGCTATGCCTTAATCCTTGGGGCGCGTTTTGCTTGGCTGGTAAAAATTTTTATAATAATTTTGTTCCCGATTTGCTGGCCATTGGCCTGGCTGTTAAATAAATCATTGGGGGAAGAAATCCCTACGGTTTACTCCAAGCATGAATTAATGAAGATCGTTGAAGGCCATGAAAACATGAAAGAAAGCGAGATTGATGAGGATGAAGAAAAGATCATTAAAGGCGCTTTGTCATACTCGGAGAAAAAAGTGCGCGAGATTATGACTCCGCGGGTTGAGGTTTTTTCTTTGCCAACAAAGCAGCTATTGGACAAGGAAATGCTGAAAAATATTTATAAAGCCGGCCATTCCCGCATTCCGGTTTATCAGGATGACAGGGATAACATCATAGGCGTTCTCTATGGCAAAGACTTGATCGCTAACGATATTAACGGCAAAACCGTTGGTGATTTGGCTCGTAGAGACGTAATATTTGTGGATTGTGACAAACCGTTAGACCAGCTTCTTAACGCGTTTAAAAAGACCCGCCATCATTTATTTGTGGTGTTAAACGAGTATGGCGGCATGTCCGGAATTGTGACAATTGAAGATGTATTGGAAGAAATTATCGGCGAGGAAATTATAGATGAATTTGATAAATGCGAAAATCCGCAGGAAGAGGCTAAAAGAAAAATGAAAGAGAGAAAAATAAATAAAATTTAGTGTCGCGTATGAAATATAATCACAATCAAATAGAAAAAAAATGGCAGAATAAATGGCAGGAGTCTGAAATATATAAAGCTGACCATGATTCTAAAAAAGAAAAGCGTTATATTTTAGATATGTTTCCCTATCCATCCGGCGCCGGCTTGCATGTCGGGCATGTAGAATCATATACTGCTACGGATATTTATAGCCGTTATTTAAGAATGAAAGGTTATAATGTTTTGCATCCCCAGGGCTGGGATGCTTTTGGTTTGCCGGCTGAGAATTACGCGATTAAAACAGGTGTCCACCCGGGCAAAACCACGGAAAAAGCAATTAAGACTTTTAAAAAACAAATGAGTTCTTTGGGATTGTCGTATGATTGGTCGCGCGAAATTAATTCATCAAAACCCGAATACTATAAATGGACCCAGTGGTTTTTTCTAATGCTTTATAAAAATGGTTTGGCATATAAAAAGAAAGCAAAAGTAAATTGGTGTAATTCATGCCAGACAGTACTTGCCAATGAGCAGGCAGAGGGCGGGAAATGCGAGCGCTGTGAAAGCGAGGTTGTGCAAAAAGATCTTTCTCAGTGGTTTTTTAGAATCACTGATTTTATTGAAGATCAGGAATATGAAGGAAGAAAAATAAAAGGCCTTCTTTCCGGCTTGGATACAATTGACTGGCCAGAATCAACCAAGTCAGCGCAAAAGAATTGGATTGGTAAGTCAGTTGGAGCAGAAGTAGACTTCATCATTTATGATGAAAAGGTGACAGTATTTACAACCCGGCCGGACACTTTATTCGGCGCCACTTATTTTGTTTTATCACCCGAACATCCAATAGTGCAAGATCAAAAATCAAAATGCGAAAATCAAAAAGAGATAGATGATTATATAGAGAAATCAAAGAAAAAAACCGAGTTTGAGAGGACTGATTTAGCCAAAGAAAAAACCGGAGTTGAATTAAAAGGTATTAAAGCTATCAATCCCGCAAACAACGAAGAAATACCCGTTTTTATCGCAGATTATGTGTTAATGGGCTATGGCACCGGCGCCATTATGGCAGTGCCGGCTCATGACGAACGGGATTTTGAGTTTGCGAGAAAGTATGCTCTACCAATAAAATATGTTGTTACTCCATCTCAAGAGGAAGAATGGTCAGAAAATAGAATACAAGGCTATGTGAGAACGGGGGTTAGTAATGAAAAAGAAGAGAAAATATTAATAAAAAAATTAGAAGAAATTAATAAGCCTCAAACGTTGTATGGCTATAATATTAATTCAGATTTTTTAACAGGTTTACATACAGAAGAAGCAAAGGAAAAAATGATTGAGTGGCTGGAAGAAAAGAAGCTGGGCAAAAAAGCAATAAATTATAAAATGCGGGATTGGCTGGTTTCCAGACAAAGATATTGGGGCGCGCCTATTCCGATCATTTATTGCGATGTTTGCGGAGAAGTGCCGGTGTTGGAAAGTGATTTACCGGTTGAGCTTCCTGTTGATGTGGACTTTAAGCCAACCGGAGAGTCGCCATTAAATTATTCAAAAACTTTTCATAAAGTTAAATGTCCCAAGTGCGGGAAAGATGCCAGGCGGGAATCAGATACTATGGATACTTTTGTCTGTTCAAGCTGGTATTATTTTAGGTTTGTTGATCCGTGCAATAAAAAAGAATTTGCCGGCAAAAAGCTGATAAAAAAATGGCTGCCGATTGATACTTACGTGGGAGGGGCCGAGCACACAGTACTTCATCTGCTTTATTCCCGGTTTTTTACAAAAGCGCTTCAAAAATTCGGTTATATTGATTTTAATGAGCCTTTTACCAAGCTCCGACATCAGGGAATTATTCTGGCTGAGGATGGAACCAAGATGAGCAAATCAAAAGGCAATGTTGTTAATCCTGATGATATAGTCAAGGAATATGGCGCTGACGCGCTTCGGATGTATGAAATGTTTATGGGCCCCTTAGAAGATATGAAGCCTTGGAACACCAAGGGGATTGTGGGAATTGAGAGGTTTTTAGATAAAGTGTGTAGATTGTTTGAATCTTGGATGGAAGATTATGCAGAAGATATAAATAAAAATAACACAGAAAGTAATAATAATATTAAAATTCATAAAAAAGAAAAAATTGATGATATTAGAATAGATAGTGTTATAGAAAAGACAATAAAAAAAGTAGAAGAAGATATAGAGGAATTTAAATTTAATACAGCTATTAGTCAGTTAATGATTTGTGTTAATAGTTTAAGAGAGGAATGTTCAGAAAGCGGAGGGGAGTGGGATTGGCAAACATTTTTTACAAAACGACAGCTAGAAAAATTATTTATAATTCTTGCGCCATTTGCGCCGCATTTGACAGAAGAACTATGGTATAAATTAGGGCATAAGAAAAGTATTTTTAAGGAAAAATGGCCTGAATATGATCCGGCTTTGGTTAAAGACGAGAAAATTCAGCTGGTTATTCAGATTAACGGCAAGCTGCGGGATACGATTGAGGTTAACGCGGATATTAGCGAGATTGAGGCAAAAAAAATAGCCCAGGAGTCACTAAAGATAAAGAAATGGCTGGAGGGCAAAGAAATTATAAAAATAATTTTTGTAAAAGGGAAATTAATAAATATTGTAATCAAATAATCAATGTGGCACTATTTTAATGGAAAATTATCAAGCGGCTTTGTGGCTCTTTTTTCCGGCCGGATGATGCAATTCGCCGGTTCTGGCATGCTTGGATTGTTTATTCCGGTTTATTTGTATCTGCAATACGGCCAAAGCACAGAGGCGGTCTTGCTTTGGTATTTAGTGGGTCATCTGCTGTACGGGATCATTCTTCCCTGGGGGGTGCGGTTTATAAATAAATTCGGAATGCGCCGCTCAATTCAGGCCAGTGTTTTTTTTGACGCTGTTTATATCTCCGCGATTTTTTTGATCGCTTATTACCCTTTGGTTTTTACCGCTGTTTCCATAATCGCCCTTTTATTCGCCCGTTTGTTGTTTTGGATGCCTTTTCATGTTGACTTTGCCAAGTTTACCGACCGGGGCGACCGGGGCAAAGAAGTAAGCATTATATGGGCAATGAAATCTTTTTTAGGAATATTAATGCCGATCGCGGCCGGTTTTATGATTGAGTACATCGGTTTTGGCGTGGTTTTTATAGTCGGCATCAGCCTTTATCTGGCGGCTCTTATTCCTTTTATGACTTTGCCGCGCACGCGCGAGCGCTATGAATGGACGCCGCTCCAGACGATCAAGAATTTTTTCAAAAAGAAAAATCGGCCTTTGGTATTATCTAATGTTGCCAATGGCGCGGAAAACGCGGTCGCGCTTATTATCTGGCCGATCTTTATCTGGCAGCTGCTTAAAGGTAATTTTGTTGCCATGGGCATTTTATCTTCAGCGATCGTATTGATCGGAGTCGTGCTTCAGCTTATAGTTGGCAAATACACTGATGTTTTAAATAAGCGGAAATTGCTTCATTGGGGCAGTATTTTTTACGCCTTTGGCTGGCTGGTCAAAGTTTTTGTTTTAACCGGATTTCATATTTTTATTGCCGGCGCTTATCATCGGTTTGCCGCTATTTTCAAGGACACCCCGTTTGACACCCTTAATTATGAATTCTTGGCTGACAAGGGGCATTATGTGGATGAATACACGGTTTTAAAAGAGATCGCCGTGCAGGTGGGCAAGGTGTTGATACTTATTTTTGCCATTATAATCGTCTTGAATTTTGGCCTAAACTGGACTTTTGCTTTGGCGGCGCTGGCGACTTTGTTTGTGAATTTATTATAAATTGATCAGCAGCCATTCATCGTTTTCTTGTTTTTCAACATAAAAATTTATTGGCACTTTGTAGCCGCCCATGGAAAAATATACTTCTGTTGAGTATGTTTTTTTATTATCCGTTGATTCAGTAAGCCTGGCGCCTGATAAAATATTTCCCAAAGCTAAGCGGCTTTCGTCATTTAAAAAATCCAGTGTATATTCAATCGCTTTTTTCATTTCCGGAATAAAATACTCTGTTGCCGCCTCAGGGTTGTTTGCCCTGATCGCGTTAGCCGCGCCTGACATAACATTGTCGGCATTATTGTTTGGCGGATTTTTAGGATCATCAATTTTAATTATTCCGACATTTATTTTGCTTATATTATCATTACTGATCCCAAGTCCGAATTTTTGCATTATTTTAAAAGCATCAGCCGGCCGACCAAGATAATATCGTTTTTTACTTGTTGGATCAATGTACCAGGCCTCTCCATAATTCTCAACCTGGAGAAGTATTTTTCCTTTATTGCTATCAACAAAATCGTCATCAATTGTTAATTCCAGTTTGCTAAGCGGATCAAAATTATTTATTACCTCATCATAATCACTATAACCGTCATTATCAGTATCAGTATTATTTATATCCGTACCTAAAGCAATTTCTAATCGGTTTTTTAATCCATCATTGTCATCATCATTATCGTCATATTTTATTATACCGACAGGGATCTTATTCAAATTATTATTTGTTACTCCCAAGCCAAGATTTTGCATAACACGGAAAGCGTCAGTTGGCCGATTTAAAAAATAACGTTTTTTAATTTCCGGGTTCACATACCAGGCTTCGCCGTTTTTTTCCACTTGCAGTAAGATTCTTCCAGCAAGCTTTGCGGCAAGATTATCTTCCGCAAATACAAAATTGCCGCAAATCGCGGCTGTAAATAAAATTATGATTGTTATGATTATTTTTTTTAGCATTTATAATAATTATAAATTATTTGAACATATTTGTAAA
>DAOVXE010000158.1 GCA_030636285.1 Candidatus Falkowiibacteriota bacterium
CTCTCAAACGTTTAATAATTAATTTATAATCTAATATAATCAGATTCAGTATGAAAAGTCAAGTTTTAAAAAATATAATACTTAAAACATTAACAACATTTAATTTATAGTCAAGGAATTTGAATATTCCCGACTACTGTTAGTGCCCTTTGGGCACAACTTGACTGCTGTGGAAATAAATAAGTTTTATAATAAATAAAAATATAATCAAGATAATTATTTGCCATTCTTTTTTATATATAAAGGTATCTCAAATTTTTTGTTTTTATTAAAATATGGCAGAAAAGTTTGAATCAAGCCTTTTAATCGGGCAATAAAAATTCTATTTTGAATACAATAAAACAAATACCTGATTTCTTTTATCGCGGACAAAATTAACATAATTATAAAATTGAGTTCTTTACCAATAACTTCAGTTTTATTATTTTGTAAAGACTTCATAAAATCATAAATATTTTTGCCTTTGGCTATTGTCAGGCTTCGCCCAACTTCAAACGAAAAATGCGCGTCAGTTCCGGCTATCATTGTAATTTGTTTTTCTTTCGCAACCATCATTGCTTTTTCATTAGCCTTTCTTCTAATAAAACTGTTAATTCCTTCTATTAAATCTACCTTACCCCAAAAATTCTTTTCCCGCACCGTCCTTAACCCGACAAACGCCTTTACAAAAGGATGCGGTAAGCTTACCAAGCAATTAAATTGGCGCTTGCAGTCAAGCAACTCGGAAAATGTAAGCTTAATTCTTTCAAACGGATCTCCTACTTTATTTGGTAAAATAATTATTTTATAAAATTTAATTAATTCTTTTACCTCCCAAAAATAAAACACAACATGCGTACCATTGGCGGTATGCACCTCAACTCCGGGGATAAATAAAACCTTTTCTCTTTTTGCGATTTGAGCGCCCTTAATAGCGCCTCCTATTTGATTATGATCGGTAATAGCTATGCCTATGCCTAATTTTTTAGCAATACTGATAATTTTTTCTACTTTCATACGACAATCGGTATTTGAGTATTCACTATGAACATGCATATCAATATAAGAAAATTCTGAATCTGAAATAGGAAAACAAATTTTTTTAAAATTCATCTGTTTTTTTATATAATAACTTAGTTTCTATAATTTTACACAAATCCAAAAAAATCCGCAAATATTTATTCATTTCAAGCTCATTTTGTATGAGGCAAGACTTAGGCTTGATAAAAACTAATACTTATGTTATATTAATCAAGTGCTTTCACACTTATATTAAATAACTTATAAACCTAACAGCTAACACCTGAAATCTAACAGCTAATAACATGCCTAACACTAAATCAGCTCAAAAAGAATTGCGTAAAGGGAAAAAACTTAACGCCTATAATAAAAAAATTAAAGATAACTTCAAGGGCCTGGTTAAAAAAAGCCGTAAAGCGATTGAAAGCGGTGATAAAAGCGCCCAGGAACTGGTGCTTAAGGCCCACAAGGCTCTGGATAAGGCCACGCAAAAAGGTGTAATAAAGAAAAACACCCGCGACCGAAAAAAATCGCGTTTGCACCATTACTTGAACAAAGCTATAAAAAAGGCCTAATAAAGAAATAAAAAACTGCTATTTGGGGCTATGTTGGCTCCAAGTAGCAGTTTTTTATTTTGACAGTCTAAAAAGCTGTTTAAAAAGCCGCTAAAACACAAATACAATCTAGCTAGGTAAAATATTCGCTCTTTTGAATCATATGAACAAAAACCCCGTCTTAATCTCCGGGGTTTTTGTTTGGCTTGCATTCTTTATAAATACAAAGGTTATAATTTAGCTATCAATAAATTCAGAGCCACTTTGGCATTAACCTGGCCGGTTTTCATTTGACTGTCAATCTGAAGCAGTTTGGAAAAGGCTTGCTTAAGCAGATTCTCGGAAAAATTCCTGGCCTGGGTTGAACTCTTCTGCACCACAAAGGGATGCAGTTTAAGCCGGCTCATAATTTTTCTCGGCGTTAAGCCCTGATCCAATGCCTCTTTAATTTGCAAAAGTATCTTAAACTGCCTGGTCATCATAGCTATTAAATAACTTTCAGTAACCCCGGCAGCCAATTCATTTTCAAATAATTCTATGGCTAACGGCTTATTGCGGACGCTGATAGCATCGGTTAAAGCAAAAATATTCTCGTCAATACTGCCGCGGGACAGGCTGTCAACATCCGTTATTTCAATTGTTACGATTTGTTCGTCTTTGATCAGTCCCGGTGTTTGCCCGCGCTTATAGGCAATCAGTTTATTCAGCTCATTGGATAACAGCCACAGGTCACTGCCAAAAAAAGAAGTCAGGCGAACAGCTGCTTCACCGCGAATCACGCCTCCGCGTTTTTTGGCCGTTTGCCCGAGCCAGGCGCTTGCCTCGGTATTGGATAATGGCTTAAACTCCTGGGCAAATTTTTGTAAAACTAAAAATTTATAAAGCTTCTTTTTGGATAATTTCTCCCTGGCCTGCTCATCCCAAAATACGATTATATTGTCATCAGCCTTGTCTTTGGTTCTGGCCTTAAAATAATCCTCAACCGCGCCCTGAAGATTGGCATCTTTATTATTAAATATACGCTCAATCACAATCAAACGCCGCTTGGAAAAAAGCGAAGATGTTGCCACGGCTTCATTAATACGCTCTAGGCCAGCTGTTTCGCCGTCTATGGCAAGCAAAGAAGTACCATTTGGATCAACTTCCTTGATAAATTTATCTTTAATGGCCTTAAGTTTTTCCCGGCTTTGAAACGTATTTTCGCCGTATAAAAATATAATCATAATTTTATTTTTTCTAATTTTCTAATTTTTTGCTTTAAAAAAATTTCTCCTGTTTTCCTGAATTTAACAATATCATCTGTGGTAAAAAATTCAAGCTCTTGGTCTGGCGCCTTTTTTATTCCTAGTTCGGGATGCCTGCTTAAATATTTTTTTAAACTTTTAACAATTATCTCTCCCGGGTCATGCACCTGGCACTTGCTCCCTATTATTTTTTTAATATTATCAAGCAAAAACGGGTAGTGGGTGCAACC
>DAOVXE010000182.1 GCA_030636285.1 Candidatus Falkowiibacteriota bacterium
AATCGCCGCGTCAGAGCGATTGGCGAATTAATTCAAAATAAATTCAGAGTCGGTTTGGCGCGCATGGAAAGAATCGTTAAAGATCGCATGAGTACTGCTGAAATCAGCAATATTAGTCCGAATAAGCTTATTAACGCGCGTCCCGTGATTTCAATCGTGAAAGAATTTTTTATGTCTTCGCAGTTGTCTCAATTTATGGATCAAACAAATCCATTGGCGGAACTGGAGCATAAGCGAAGATTGTCAGCCATGGGTCCTGGAGGCTTAACCCGTGAAAGAGCAGGTTTTGACGTGCGCGATGTGCATACCACCCACTATGGCCGCATTTGTCCGATTGCAACGCCCGAGGGTCCGAATATCGGTTTGGTCGGTCATTTGGCAAGTTATGCCAAATTAAATAAATACGGTTTTCTTGAAGCCTCGTATAGAAAAGTTTTGCATGATATTGAAAATAATCCGGAAATTACAATTGATAAAATCGCGCGTGAAGATATTAAAAATGAAAAAGGTAAAATCATTGTTAAGGCCGGCGAGTTGATAAATAAAAAATTAGCAAAAAAACTCAAAGAGAATTTAGATAAAAAAACGCTTATCCCGATTAAGCCGATGATAACAAATGAATTATCTTATCTTGACGCTTTTGAAGAAGAGAAATATATCACCACGGCCGCGACTACGCCGATTAAAGACGGTTATTTTTTAGTGAATAAATGCGAGGTAAGAAAGTACGGACAGCCCGGCACCGCCGAGGTTCACAAAGTTGATTTTGTCGGCGTGGCGGCAAATCAAATTTTTTCGGTAGCCACTTCTTTAATTCCCTTTGCAGAACATAATGACGGACAGCGCTCTTTAATGGGGACAAACATGCAGCGACAGGCAGTGCCTTTAATTACGGCTGATTCTCCGATTGTCGGTACCGGCATTGAAGCTCGCGCCGCTCGTGATTCAGGACATATTATTATCGCGGAAGATGACGGCGAAGTAATCAAAATGGATGCCGGAAATATTGAAATAAAAAATAATAATGGAAAAGTAAAATCATATCATTTAACAAAATTTTTAAGATCAAACGCTTCCACTTGCATTAACCAGCGTCCGATTGTCAATTTTGGAGATAAAATTGAAAAAGGAGATGTTTTAACTGACGGTCCGGCGATTGACAAAGGCGAATTGGCTCTTGGAAAAAATGTTTTAGTCGCTTTTATGACTTGGGAGGGCTTTAATTATGAAGACGCGATTATTGTTTCGGAAAAAGTGGTGCAAAACGATGTTTATTCTTCAATTCATATTGAAGATTATAAAATTGATGTTAGGGACACTAAATTAGGTCAGGAAGTGGTTACCAGCGATATACCGAATATCGGCGAGGAAAAATTAAAAAATTTGGATGAGCAAGGAATAGTGAGAATCGGAGCGGAAGTGTCTTCCGGAGATATTTTGGCGGGTAAAATCACCCCAAAAGGAGAAACAGAGTTAAGCGCTGAAGAGAAATTGTTAAGGGCGATATTCGGCGAAAAAGCCAAAGATGTGCGCGACTCATCTCTTTATTTGGAGCATGGCGAACATGGAAAAGTCGTTGATGTTAAAATATTTTCCCGCGAAGCCGGCGATAAATTATCAGCAGGCGTGTTAAAGTCAATTCAGGTTACAGTCGCGAATTTAAGAAAAATTCAAGCCGGCGATAAAATGTCAGGCCGGCATGGAAATAAAGGCGTAATTTCCAAAATTGTTCCGGTTGAAGATATGCCTCATATGGAGGATGGAACTCCGGTTGATGTTATTTTGTCGCCTTTGGGAATTATTTCCCGTATGAACCTTGGTCAATTATTGGAAACTCATCTTGGTTTTGCCGCGAAAAAATTAGGCTATAAAGCCGCTACTCCTGTTTTAAACGGATTGACAGAGGCGCAAATAAAAGAAGAGCTTAGAAGAGCCGGTTTGTCAGAGGATGGGAAGGTTGTTCTTTATGACGGTAAAACAGGAGAGGCCTTTGATAATAAAATTACAGTCGGCTATAAGTATATGTTGAAGTTAAACCACATGGTTGATGATAAAATTCACCAGCGCTCAATCGGTCCATACTCATTAATTACCCAACAGCCTTTGGGCGGAAAAGCGCAATTTGGCGGACAGCGATTTGGAGAAATGGAAGTTTGGGCATTGGAAGCTTATGGAGCGGCTCATACTTTGCAGGAAATTTTAACAATTAAATCCGATGACGTGCCGGGCAGAAGCAAGGCTTATGAAGCGATAATCAAAGGCGAAACAATCAGAAAAATGAACGTTCCGGAATCTTTTAATGTTCTTGTTAGAGAATTAAAAGGCCTTTGTTTGGATGTGAGTTTAATGGGCGGAAAACCGGAACCGGTTGAGAGTAGTGAAAGGGAAGACGGAAAGAGTGAGGACGGGAAGGATAAAAATTATAAAAATGATAAGAGATGATAAATATCGCAACATAAAAGCCTAGGCATTAATGCCTAGGCTAGAAATTTTAAATCCCGCTGAAGCGGGATGTTGTTAAAAACGTTTTGAATAATTTATTACCTTATGCGCATACCTTTATTTTTGTCATATAAAAGAAATAGGAGAATAATGGTGTATACTTAAGGGAGGGAAGAAGAGACTAAGTTGTCAATGGCCTTGAGCCACTCGAAATACGATCGTCTCTTCTTTCCCTTAAGTATCAAGTCTCTTGTTTAGAGA
>DAOVXE010000186.1 GCA_030636285.1 Candidatus Falkowiibacteriota bacterium
ATATTCCGCGCTTAATTGAGGATTTTAAAATTAATCCGCAGGCCTTGATGGAAAATTCCTTTCTTAGCCCTTATATTGAGGGTATAGTGGATACAGCGGCCAATAAATTTGACCCCTCAAGCATTGACCTTAATAAAATTGATATTGATAAGCTGCCGCCTGAGTATAAAAATCTGCTGAAAAATTAATTTGACAGGTAAAAGCACTGAAGTATTTTTATGATTCAGTGCTTTTCAATTTTGAGATTTGATATTATAATAAGATTAGTAAAATTTACTAAACTTTGGCATTTTTCATAGATTTCGCTAATATTGTTTATTTTTGAAGCGAGGCTGTTTGAGCGATAGCGAGTTCCGCAGCAAGAAAATAAACAATATTAGCGAAATCGAATGTTACTATAAAAAATACTGTTTTAAAAAGTGCCAAAGTTTAGAAAATTAGTATGATTTATGCGTAAATATTGGAGCGTATTTAAAATAAGCTGGTCGCGGATTTTGGCTTATCGGTTTAATTTTTTCTTAGGGCGCTTAAGGAATATAATTATACTGCTATTGTTGTTTTATGTTTGGCAGACCCTGACTCTTAAAACAGGCGCCTTTGCCGGTTACACAGAGATTGAATTAATGACTTATGTATTTGGTGTTAATATTTTGCGGTCAATTATTTTTGGCGGCCAGTCCAGGGAAATAGCCGAAGAGATAAACAGCGGTGATTTTTCCAGATATTTAGTTTGTCCGATAAATTTTTTTTGGTTTAATTTTTTTCGCGAATTAGCCCAGCGCAGCGCTAATTTGATTTCGGCTATAATTGAAGTGGTATTATTTATAGTTATTTTAAACGCTAGGATCATTATCCAGACTGATTGGCTGACTCTTTTACTGTTTATTGCGGCCAGTATTTTTGCCGTTTTTTTATATTATATTATCAGCTATCTGGCGAGCTTGTTGGCCTTTTGGTCGCGGGAAGCAATGGGGCCGCGGTTTATGATTGAGTGGTTTTTGGAGTTTGCCAGCGGGGCTTTTTTCCCGCTTAATATTTTATCGCCTTTAATATTTTGGGTATTATTACGCCTGCCGTTTTTTTATATTATATATTTGCCAATCAGTATTTATTTGGGGAAATATAATTATGATCAATTATTATTTTTTATTGTTTTACAGGTAATGTGGATTTTATTATTGGGATTAATAACTAATATACTGTGGCGAAGCGGCCTTAAGCGTTATTCAGGCGAGGGGATTTAGAGGCTTTTTAAACAGTCTCTTAAATATTTAAGATTGTATGCGAAAGTATTTTTGTGTTTGGAAAAAATTAGCGGTTTTAGCGATTGGCTCGTATTTGTCTAATCGGATAGATGCGGTGAGTTTTTTTATCGGCAAAATAATTCGTTTTTCATTTTTTCTTTTATTAATTATTACTATTTTTCAACTAACTCCTACTCTGGCCGGCTATACAAAATACGAAATAATTTTGTTTTTTTATGACTTACAATTTAGTGGATACTTTGCCGCAAGCTTTGTTTCGGGGTGTTTATTTGTTCCGTAATGATATCAGGCGGGGTAATTTTGATTTTATTTTAACCAAACCGATAAATCCATTGTTTTATAGCTTTACGCGCTTAACTGATATTTTGGATATTATACTTTTAATTCCCATCATTGCTATCTTGATTTATACCGTTTTTAAGCTGGCTGTTGTCATTACTTTAACCAAGATTCTGGCTTATTTGGGTTTGATTATCGTCGGGCAGTTAATTTTTTTCGGAATGAATATAATTTCCATGTGTATTACCATTAGAACACTGGAGAGCGAAAACATAATATTGCTCTACCGCTATTCATTTGCCTTGGGCCAGTATCCTCCAGAAGTATTTTCCAAGGCAATTCAATTTTTTTATACGTTTTTAATTCCGGTAATGATAATTATTGCTTTTCCGGCCAAGGCCTTGCTGGGCAGGCTATCACTGGCGTGGGGATTGTTCGCGCTTGTTTACGCTTTGGTGTTTTTTATGTTTAGTTTGGTGTTATGGCGCTTTAGCCTTAAGCGCTACCAGAGCGCTTCCAGTTAAGATGAACGTTCATTGAACGTTCACGATGAGCATAACAATTGTTGATTAATCACAGCTTATGAAAAAGTATTGGACAATAATAAAGACTGAATTTCAGCGCCAGTTCACTTACCGGGTAAATATTTTGGCATATGTGGTTGGTAATTTTATCGGCCTTTTTTCCCAAGTGATAGTTTGGTACATAGCTTACCAATATGTGGACAATATCCGGGGATACTCTTACCAGGAAATGATGTCGTATGTGATTATCGGCTGGTTTTTTCTTTTTTTAACAACCAATTATGGCTTTGAAACAATTATTGCCCGCGATGTCCATACCGGAGCAATGTCTAATTTTTTAACCAAGCCAATGAGTTATTTGCGCTATGTAATAACCAAATCAATCGGAAGGGTGATCGTGGCTTTTATGGTAGTGATCTTGCAGGGTATGGCTTATATTGTTTTGTTTAAGCAGTTTTTGGTTTTCAGCCTGTCCATGGAGCAGGCAATAGTTTTGGGGCTGATGCTTATTGGCAGTTTTTTTATAAAAGTATTTTTTGCTATTATAATCGGTCTGATCGCTTTTTGG
>DAOVXE010000133.1 GCA_030636285.1 Candidatus Falkowiibacteriota bacterium
AGCCAATGATTTGGGCCGGCGTGGAAGGCAGCGCAGTTATAATATCATCACCGCGATAGTCCTTAAGTCCGCGGACTTTGCCCACGCTAATATTATTAGAGCATAATTTATCCCCGCGTTTCATAGTGCCGTTTTGAACCAATATGGTAGCCACCGGGCCGGCCCCTTTATCAACATGAGATTCAATAACAGTACCCATCGCGCTTGCGAGAGGGTTGGCCTGGATATGTCCGGACTCGGTTTCGGCCGCCAGAAGAACCATATCCAACAATTCGTCTATGCCCGTGCCTTTAAGCGCCGAAATAGGGACACAAATTATTTTTCCGCCCCAGTCCTCGGGGACAATGCCCAGCTTGCTGGAAAGTTCTTGCTTTACTTTGTCAATATTCGCATCCGGCTTATCTATTTTGTTTATTGCCACCACATAAGGAATTTTGGCAGCCTTAATTATTCTAAACGCTTCTACGGTTTGCGGCTTTACACCATCATCGGCCGCCACTACCAGAATGGCAATGTCGGCAATGCGCGCTCCGCGGCTGCGCATAGCGGTAAAGGCTTCATGCCCGGGGGTATCAATAAAAGTGGTTAACTTGCCATTTTTCTCGGTTTGATAGGCGCCAATATGCTGGGTAATACCGCCTGCTTCGCCGTCTATAACATGTGATTTGCGCACCGCGTCCAGTAATTTGGTTTTGCCATGGTCCACATGGCCCATGACCACTACTACCGGCGGCCGCTCTACTAAATTTTTTTCTTTTTTTAAAGCGGCTGTTATTTTATTCTCTTCACTCACTTCTTCCGCTGCTTCATCATTTTCTTTTTTGCTCACTTTAAAGCCCAGCTCAGAGCCAACCAGCCAGGCGGTTTCATAATCTATTTTTTCATTTAAAGAAGAAATAATGCCATTTTTCATTAATTCGCCCAGCACGATGTTAATCGGTATATTAGCCAGAACGGCAAACTCTTTTACCGTAATAAAAGCCGGAATGTTTATTTCCGTATTAGCCTCTACTTTTACTTTTTCCTGTTTGGCCTCTTCTTCTTCCTTGTCTTTTTGAAGCTGGATCTGCCTGCGAAGGCGGGGCCAGTCGCGGATGATCTTATTGGCCACGTTGCGGTTTACCTTGATCGCTTTTTGGCCGATATCATAGCCAAACTGCGGCAGATGATTTCTCAGCTCCTGCGGGTTGATTCTAAGTTGTCTGGCTAGTTCGCTTATATTCATAGTTATTGCCTTCGGCAAGCCGCACTATCCCGAGAACTCGGGACGGCACATGCGAATAAATAAAATAAAAATAGGACTTAAGTCCCTTAATTTGATTTAACTTTACAATATTAATCAATTAAAGTCAATCAATGAGAGATAAAAAGTATAGGTAGATATTATTTGGCAAATAAAAAAGGGGTAATGATGTAAAACGTTATTACCCCTTTTAGTTTAATTTTACTGTTTTTTTTACTGCAGTATCAGGCACTTTTCAAGGCCTGCCAGTTCAATAAAGTCGCGTGAATTACAATTAGGACATTTTTTATCCGGCGTTTCTTTGTCCGAATTTATGGTTAAGTCAATGGGCTTGTTGCATTTTTTGCAACGATGGGTATTTCCCAACATACGTTCAATAAGATCTTTGTGTAGGTTTTCTTCTTTCTGATCTTTTTTCATGACATTATCTCCTAATTCTATTTTTATTTTTTTCCATGCAATTATTTTATCATAATAAAATAATAAACGACCTCTTCTTCTATTCCTTATTCCTTATAAGCAAATCATCGTACACTTCTGAAAAGGTGTAGTTTTCTTTTATGCGCGGGTCGCTAAGCTTGAGATTGCTGCGCCAGATTATTTTTGGCTTTTTTTCATCAATTAATTTATATACGTCATATTCATAACCAATAAGTTTTTTCATGGTTGGCACTGCAAATCTTAAGCTAAACCAAAGATAGTCCATGTCATGGCGAAATAGGTTAAAGTAATTGCTTCCGTCAAATACGCAGTCGTCTTTGGCAGTATTATCCAGGACGTATTGAACTCTTTTTAGCTGTTCATAATTTGAGCTTTTTATTTGGATAGTTGAGAGAAATACTAATGGGAAAATAGACAAGATTAATATGATTATAAAAGTAATGGATTTTTCTTTTTGTGAAATAAAGTTTAATCCCGAAGCGGCAACTATTGCTACAAGCGGCGCGATTATTGTATAGTGCTGGTTTAGTTTAGATGGTTTAAATATCATTGCCAGCAAAATAAAGATAGCAATAAAAGATAGATAAAGCAGTATTTGTTTTTTATTTTTATATGAATAATATAATCCTAAAGAAAAAAGAAACCAAGAGATTAGGTTGGTGGCAAATAATATTATATAGAATTTTAATATTGGATGATCTACATTGATGAGAAGATTAAACATCCAGAAGTTGGTGATGTACGTGGTAAAATTACTGGTTATTAATAAATAAATAACATAAGAGCCTAAGGGGACGATAAAAAAGAAAGCAAAAAATAAAATATCCGAAATTTTTAGCTGTTTTTGTTTTAAGCGCCATAAAATGATTAAAGCAATCGGGGCAATAAAAAAAATTGCTTTTTGCAAAAATAAGAATGATACTGCCAGCGAGACAGCGCTTAAAGAAAGATTTAATTTTGAATTATTTTTAAATGACAATAAGAGCAGCCAAAGTGACAAAAGAGAAAATGTAACTTGCGGGTTATCTGGTCTTATTTCAGTGACTGTGACTACAAAATAAATGATATTGTTTAAAATTAACAAGCTAAACAAGGCTGATAATTTATTGGTGACTAAAGATGCTATTTTGTAAGTTAGGAAATATATTATAAGTAAGTTAACAAAGATGAGCAGTCGTGATAAATAAATGCTTAGCATTGATTCTTGGCCTAGCATAATTAAAGGCGTTAGAAGATAATAGAAAAACGGGTGATGGTGTTCAAAAAAGTCAGTATATACGGATTGTCCTTGGCTGATTTTCCATGCAACCTGGATAGATTCAAATTCATCGCTATTAAACATGCGGATAAATTGGTTGCTGAAAATCAAAGACATCTGTATTATTAGAATAATAATAACAATCAAATAGATGTGTTTGTTGATAAAATTAAATATTTTATTTATCATACAAAGAAAAATTTAATGGATAATATATAGTAGATTCACTATATTTACTTATACTCGCTTGACGTATAAAAATTTCGCTACAAAATTATTGCGCAGTGAGTTTGATTATTCCTCGTTTCTTATTAATAACCTATTGTATTTATTTGATTGAGTGTAGTTATCAGTTATTAATTTATTATTTGTGTTAATGTGTTTTTCAAAAATAATTTTTGGTTTTTTTTCTTCGATCATTTTTTAGATATCAAATTTATAATTTTCACTTTTTTATACGTTGGTATAACCACT
>DAOVXE010000003.1 GCA_030636285.1 Candidatus Falkowiibacteriota bacterium
ATACCGCACCTAGCCGCATTGACTAAAAAATAAAAAAATGATACTATTAGAATAAAGGAGTCATACAAAAAATTTATAATTTTAAAAATACTAATTTTAGCTAAAAAATATTTTAATTATCTACTAAAACATACTAATTAGTACTAAATTAGTAGATAATAGTAATATATGAGATTACCGGAAAAACCTCCATTTTGGAAGGACATTTTAAAGCAAGACAAAGCGCGTGTAGGAAATATTTTGGGAAATATTAAGCTTTTTAACAATGTAAAAGAGTTTAATAAAAAATATTTATATTGGTCTGAATTAAAATATAGAATTAAAAACAGTAAAGATAGAAAGGCTATATGGACTATTATGAAGTTTATGCGAAACGAAAATGAAGAAATAAGCTCTTTTAAGCAAATTAAATTAAAGTATAATTTACTTTCTGAATTTAATAAAAAATTGCATTATTTTGATAAACAATTAGCCGGCAATATTAGTTCCCAAACAGCTACGATTGGGTTGGAAGAAAAATATATAATTTCTTCTTTAATGGAAGAGTCTATTGCTTCCAGTATAGTTGAGGGAGCCTCAACAACAAGAAGAGTTGCCAAGGAAATGCTGCGAGCAAAAAGAAAGCCAAAAGATAAATCAGAAAAAATGATATTTAATAATTATGAGACAATGAAAATAGTTAGTAAAAAAAGACAAGAAAAACTAACGCCAAAATTTTTATTAAATATTCAAAAAACAATTACCATTGGAACATTAGACAATAAAACTGATGAAGGAATTTTTCGTGATAATAATGATATAGTAGTCGGAGACGGTATTGAAGCGGATAAAATTGCCTATATTCCTCCGGATTATAAAAAAATTCCCAGTTTAATTAAAGAATTGTGTAAGTTTGCCAACAATGACACAGAAGATTTTGTCCACCCCGTTATTAAAGGGATAATGATTCATTTTTTAATAGGATATATTCATCCTTTTAATGATGGAAACGGCAGAACAGCCAGAAGTGTTTTTTATTGGTATATGCTTTCTAAAGGGTATTGGCTTTTTGAATACATGTCTGTTTCTCGCAGAATCGTAAGGTCAAGAAAAGAATATGATCTGGCTTATTTATATACAGAGTATGATGAATTGGATTTAACGTACTTTATTAAATACAACATAGAATGCATAGATGAATCTTTAAAAGATTTATTTAAGTATATTAAAAAGAAACAGCAAGAGCAAAAAGAGACCAGAGAGCTTATTGATGAAAAGTTGGGTTTGAATTTGAGGCAAATGGATATTTTAAAAAATTTCAGGCAAGAGTCTGATAAAATTTTTACTATTAAAGAAATACAAATATCTTATGATATAACTTACGAAACAGCCAGAACCGATCTTATGCTGCTGGTAGAAAAAAAGCTTGTTAAAAAACAAATAGCAGGCAAGGCGTTTGTGTTTTTGTTAAATAAAAAATAAATTAAATAAAAATCCCCAATTAAGATTTTACTCTTAAGCCCTTAGTAAGGATTAGTTATTGGTGTTTCCTTATAAATTTTTGTAAAAAAGTTGATTGACTTTTAACAGTAATTTTTTTATAATATAAATATGATAAAAGAAAAGTATTTAAAAAAAATAAAAGAGAAAGTGATTCAATTTAATCAGGGAAAGAATTTAAAATTTTTTATTTTTGGATCCAGTTTAAATAAAAAACATTTTGGCGATCTTGATTTAGGGGTTGTCGGCGACATAAACGATAAAGAATTGTGCAAATTAAAAGAAGATTTTACTGATTCCACGCTTCCTTATTTTATTGATGTGGTTAATTTTAATAAAGTTGAAAAAGAATTTAAAGAAAACGTATTTGAAAATAAAATATTATGGATAGTACCTTAAGCCTAAAGTTAAATAAATATAAACAAGCCCTGGATAGTCTGGAAATCGCGCTAAAAGAAGAAAAGAGCGCTTTGGCGCGCGATTCAGTTATTAAGAGATTTGAATATACTTATGAGTTATGCTGGAAAACCGCCAAAGTATTTTTAAGCAAGCATTTTGGCACTGATATTTATTCACCTAAAGAATGTTTTCGCGAGTTAAGGAAAAACGGCCTGGTCAGCGACGAAGAAACAGAGCTATTGCTTATAATGACGGATGACAGGAATGAAATTATACATACTTACAACGAACAGCTTTCCGCTGAATTGTATGAAACAATTAAGGAAAAGTATTTTATATTATTGGCGCGAATTTTTAAAGCGCTAAAAAAATAATTTTAATAAATTAAAAAAGGAGGCCTATGCGTATTTTAGTCGTTGAAGACGAAAAAGAAATTAGAAATTTTTTAAAAAAAAGTCTGGAGGCCGAATGCTACGCGGTTGACACGGCCGAAAACGGGCAAAAGGGATTGGAGTTTGCCCGTAATAATAATTACGACCTTTTGCTTTTGGACAATATTATGCCGGGGCGGACCGGCAAGGAAATATGCGAGAACTTGCGGCAGCAAGGCAGGAACGTGCCGATATTAATGCTGTCCGTTAAGTCAGAGGCAACCACTAAAGTGGATCTGCTAAACGCCGGAGCTGACGATTATTTAACCAAGCCCTTTTCTATTGATGAATTATCGGCCCGCATCAAGGCTTTGCTTAGGCGTCCGAATAAAATAAAGCGGGAAATTTATAAGCTGGATGATTTGACTCTGGACGTAAGCAGGCACATGGCCAAGAGAGGGGACAGAGAAATATATTTAGCCAGAAAAGAATTTGCCTTGCTTAATTATTTAATGATAAATAAGGGAATAGTTTTGTCCAGGAGCATGATCATGGAGCATGTCTGGGATATGAGCGCTGATCCTTTTTCCAATACGATTGAGTCGCATATAGTGTCGCTTAGAAAAAAAATTGATGCTCCGAGCAGGAAAAAGCTGATTCATACGGTTCAGGGAAGAGGATATAAGATAGATACTAGGCCAAATAATGAATAAAATAATTTGTTAATATTAGATAAAAAAACCACCTTTAAGGCGGTTTTTTTATACTTTCTTTATGAAAATTTTATACTTTCTTTATATTTTCATAATGTTTTTTTAGTATAATTAAATAAGTGGTGTATAAGTCAGGAATTAAATTGTTCTTTAAAAAAAGGGGCTTAAGTTATATATTTGAGAGTCTGAAAACCTCAAATTTGCTCTATAATAAGCCAGTATACTCGACTAATTTATAGTCAAGGAATTTGAATATTCCCGACTACTGTTAGTGCCCTTTAGGCATAACTTGCAATTAATTGCAGATGTTTGCTTATGCGCCTTTGTTATTAGCTATAAAAATAGAATTTTAGCACCATAAATATTAACTTAAGTCAAAAAAAGGAGAAAAATCAAAAAAGGAGGATAAAAATGAAATATGATAATTTTGATGTAAATAGCTGGGGCGGGTATGCGAAGTGTTATGATGCGTTGAATGATTTAAAACCTTATCAAAATTTGCAAATGACGGTAATTAACAATCTTTTTTTGTCATCCGGGAATTTAATTTTAGATGCTGCTTGCGGGACAGGGAATTTGCCGTATTGGTTGAAAAAAAATAAAAAAGAATTTGATTTAATTATTACGGGCCTGGATTTTTCTGATGAAATGCTTGAGCTGGCGAAGGAAAAGAATCAAGAAAAATATTTTATCTTTGCTAAACACAATTTGAACAAAGATATTCCCTTTGCTGATGAATATTTTGATCAAATTGTGAGCGTCAATACTTTGTATGCGCTTAGTGACCCGGCCAGAATTTTATCCGAATTCTATAGAGTCTTAAAACGAGGAGGACGTTTAATCTTGGTTAACCCCCAAAAGGGCTATGAGAATGGATTAATTCTTAAAAAACATTGTTCCGATATCGGTCCGAACGAACCATGGCTGAACGTGCATTCAAGCAAAGAGAGAGAGTTTGAGTTGTTGGAAAGAGCGGTAAATGATATTGAAGTAAGATCTAAATTGATGGCTGTCGCAAAATTCAACTGTGAAATATTGAAAAATAGAAAGTTCCATTTCTTGTCATTAGCGGAATTATATCAGTTTGTGTGTTCTAAAAAATTTTTTGTTATTCACTGCGAAAAAGTATATGCTAATCAAGCGATTCTAATCGTGGTTCAAAAATAAGAAAAAAGAGAGAGGTGGGGGAGGTGATTATGAATATTGTTAGCATCTTTAAAAAAGGAGATGAAGGATATGGAGAAACATGCGAATTTGCTTCAAGGGTTTATTGGCGGGATTTGAAATTTAATTTAGTAAATTTTCCGGATTATTTTTTTTCGTTAAAAAAAAAGAACAAAATCGTCGGCTGTATAGGACTTAATAATTTTGTGAAATGCCCCTTACTCGTAAATGATAGAAGATTTGTGGAAATAATTAATAAAGATAAATTTAGGTATGGAGAGCAGAGCGTATTGGCTGTTGAAAAAATTTTTGGAGGTATTTTAATTTTAATTTCAATTTTATTGGAGTACTCATGTTATGTTAATATAGATAAGATAATTTTTGCCGCGGGTAAAACTCCGATAAAAGCGGCAAAATTCATTGGATTTGAAATAATTGACTGCGGTTTTGCCAATAAACATGTTTTACCAGTATCAGAAAAATCTAATTTTGAATTATGGTTTAATAAAAATAACCCAAGAATTAGTGTTATTGATGTAAGTAATGCACCATACATTAGCCGAAATTTTTTTAGAAAACTGAAAAATAAAGTGAAAATAAATAGTAATATTGGAGAATTTGTAAATTTAAAAAGATATGACTTTTTTTAATTCACACAAAATTATTTGACCAGGAAGTGCGCGCATTTCCTGGTTATTTTTTCAGGTAAAGTTTATAATGTAAATAGTAAATAAGAAAATATGAATTTTCCATTGATGGTAAAATTAATTTTGTTTATTACACTTATTACTGATGGCGTGTTGCTGTTTTTTATTTTATTTAAAAAAAATAAAAAAATAATTCATTATTTGCTATTATTTGGCGTATTGGGTATTTTGGGTTGGGCAATAAGCGTATATCTTGTTCTCTTGACCTCAAATTTTTTTATAGCCAAATTAACTTTTTTCTTTGCATTATTTTTTGTTTTTTCTTTATATTGGCTTACAGTTATTTTTCCGTCTGGCAATTTTCCGCGCATCAATTTAAAAATATTAATACTTTGTACATTTACTTTTTTTGTATTTATAGTTTTGTTTTTTGATAATGCTTTGTTTAGCAGTATAAATATAATTGACGATTATTACATAAAGGTTGACACTGGAAATTTTTCTATTTTTTATACTATACTTATTGCCTTTTATGTTTTATCACCTATAATAATACTTCTCAAGAAACGTAAAAATAATAGTTATAGTTTAATTATTAAGCATCAAATTAAATTTTTATTAATAGGCTATTCTCTTTTTGCGCTTATAATATGGTTTTCAAATTATCTTCTTCCTGTTTATTTTGAGATTTATTTTTTCAATGGAATCGGCCCTTCATTTTCTATGATATTTGTAGGTTTTATATTGTTTATTATAGGACGCTATAGTTTTTTAGATATTAAATTAATTATCCAGCGGGGCATAATTTATTCTACTATTTTAAGCATTATTGTCGGTTTTTATGTTTCATTAATATTTGTATTGGGTTTCTTTTTTCAGCAAGCAACTGACGCAACTATTATATTGGCCGCCGGCATTGCTGCTGTGTTTGGAATATATAGCGTACCATATCTGGAGAGATATTTTCAAAGGATTACTGATAGAATATTTTTTAAAGATAAATATGATTATTCCCAGGCGATTTATGAGCTTAGTGAAATATTGAATAAAAATATTGAGTTGAATAAGCTGTTGATCAAAACAGCGAAGAAATTAAAAGATATATTCAAAGTTCCGCTGGTAACGATCATATTGCCGGATCAACAGTCGGCCTTTGACAGCGATGGCAAGACAAGGGCTCCGCGCGCGCGACTGTCAGCCGGCATGATCTCGGCTATTGAAAAGAATACGGAAATATTATTAATTAGAGAAAAAATTCCTGAAACAATAAACAAACTAACCCTGGAAGGCGCTGATCAGGAAATAATTAAAACAGTTAAGCAAGGCTATGAGATTGCCAATAAATATGGAATTGAGGCGTATTTAGCCATTAAGCTGAAAAATAAGCTGATCGGATTTGTGGTGCTGACAAAAAAATTATCAGGCGATTTTTTTAATGCTGAGGATATAAAATTACTTAAAACTTTTTCCAACCAGGCGGCAGTTGCCTTGGAAAGGGCCAAGCTGTTTGGGCAGGTTAAAGCCTATTCAGAGAAGCTGGAAGAAAAAGTGCGTGAGCGGACCGCCAAGATATCAGGTCTTCAGGAAAATCAGAAAATGATGATGCAGGAAACTGCCCATAGTTTGCAAACGCCGATAACCATTTTAAAAGCCGAATTATCCCAGCTTGGCAGGGAAACAGGGATGGAAAAAAAATTCAGGCCGATTGAAAGATCAATTGACCGGGTGTCAAATTTTATTTACGATATATTGCGGCTCTCCAGGCTGGAATCCGGCGGCAAAGATTTTAGCAAAGAAAAATTTAATTTAAGTGAATTTTTAATTGAGCTGATTGAGAGCTATGAAATTATTACCAGTGAAAAAAATATTAAAATAGAAAGTGAGATCAAACCAGGCATCTATATAGACGGAAATAAACACGCGATTGAAGAGCTGATTTCCAATTTGGCAAGCAATAGCGTGAGATATATGAAAAACAAAGGCAGCAAGAAGATTAAAATTTATCTTAAGAAAAAGAAAGATAAAATAGAGTTAATAGTGGCTGATAATGGGATTGGTATTGATAAGCAGGATATCCCCAGGCTTTTTAAGCGCTTTTATCGCGTCGGGAATAAAGGGAGCAAGCATGAGGGAACCGGCCTGGGTTTGATGATTTGTAAAGAAATAGTTCAAAAGCATAATGGGGGCATAATTGTGGAAAGTGAAAAGAATAAAGGCGCGAAGTTTATTGTTACCCTGCCGATCGCGTCCAAAATTGGAGAATAATTTTTTATATTTTTTTAGGTAAAACATGTTATAATAATGGCAGATTTTATATAAATTTATGGCAAAAAAAGAAAATCAAGAAAAAAATGTTTTAAATAAAGAAAAAATATTAAATTCTGCCAAAGAATGGTCGGAAACTTTTGATTCTATGTCCGATGGAGTATCTATTCATTCACCCAACTGCGAAATATTAAATATTAATAAATCGTTGGCTAAAATTTTTAACAAGGAGAAGAAGGATATTATCGGTAAAAAATGTTATGAGATTTTTCATAATCTAGAGTCGCCAATCAATGAGTGTCCGCTTAAGCGTTCGCTTAAAACAAAAAAGTTGGAGGAAGTAATATATTTTGAGCCCACATTAAATTTGTGGCTGACAATAACCGCCAACCCGGTATTTGATAACCAAGGCAGAATTATTAAAGTAGTTCATATTGTCCGTAACATTACTGAGCGCAAGCAGGCGGAAAAAAAGATTAAGAAGCATAATATTGAACTGGAAAGATTAAATAAAAAACTTGAAGCCAGAGGCACTGAACTTTCCGCCCTTAAGGCTTTGAGCGACGATTTAACCTCGGTTCTTGATGTTGAAGAAATAGTAATAATCGCGAATTCGTATTTTGATAAGTTTATTGATTTTAGCACTATTAATTATTTAATTGTTAATAGCACTCAGGAAAGCGGAATTATATATAATACATATTGTAAGAAAGCGGTTAGTGAAGAGTATGTAAGAGAAAGTGAAAAACATTTGGTAAATTTTTTATCATCGCGGAAAGATAAAAATTTTAAAGCAGCAGTAAAAATTATTAAGAGCGTTGAACCGAAATATTATGGCGTAAAATTGGACAATGTTGAAAAAAGCAAGCCAATTGAATATGAGTATTATTATTTGAATATTGGCGAAAAACATCTCGGACTTATTCAGATCGTACATACGAAAAAGCATAGTTTTTCAAAAGATGAACTTAGCTTATTAAAAGCTATTATTGCCACTATTTCATTGTCCATAGACCGTATGCAAACCATAATTCTTGCCCAGCATTCCAGAACCGCTTCTTTAGTGAAGAGTTTAACCGATGGCGTGATAATGTTTAATAATAAGGAAGATATAGTGCTTATGAATCCGGCCTTTTCGGCCTATACCGGTTTTTCCAGAGAATATTTTAATATGGCTGATCTATATCGGCTGTTTAGCGAGCGCGATATTCAAAAGATGGTTAAAAAAGCCCTGAAGAAAGGCAAGGCATCGCATATAAACGAAGTAGAGCTGGTTCATCATTTTTATGAGATGTTTATTACCCCGGTGCGGGATAATAATGGCCAAATTGTCGGTGGAGCGATAATTTTTCATGACATTACTTATCTTAAAGAAATAAACAGGATGAAAACCGAGTTTGTGGCGGTTGCCTCCCATCAGCTGCGCACCCCGTTAACCGCGATCAAGCTGTTTACGGATATGATGCTGCGCGGGGAAACCGGGAAAATGAACAAAGAGCAAAAGGAATATCTTGAAAATGTGAATGAATCTACCGAGCGCATGGTCAGGCTGGTAAATGACCTGTTGAATGTCAGCCGTATTGAATCCGGGCGGCTTCAGGTAGAGCCGCAAGAGATTGAGATCGCGGATTTTCTTAAAAGTATAATTACCGAAGTCAGGCCCTTGGCAAATAGCCGGCAGCAAAATATTACTTTTAGCAATAGAAGTAAAAAAATTTTTAAAGTTAAACTGGACCATAATTTAATGCGGCAGGTTTTTCATAATCTGATAGTAAACGCGATTCGTTATTCACCGGAAAGAACCGGAAAGATCAAGGTGGTTTTAAAGCGCGATGATAAGGAAGCATTTACGATCGCGATACATGATAATGGCATTGGCATACCCAAAAAAGGACAAAAAAGCATATTTGAAAAGTTCTACCGGGCCGATAATGCCGTTAAGTTCATTACTGAAGGAACCGGTTTGGGGCTTTATGTATCAAAAATGATCGTTGAATCGTCGGGCGGCAGGATTTGGTTTTCCTCCAAAGGCAAGGGCGCCAGTTTTTATGTGAGCATGCCGAATAAGGGAATGGAAAGAAAAGAGGGAGATAGAGAATTAGTTATTTTATAGCCACACGAATCTACAAATTTACTACAAATTTACAAATAAAATATATATAACGTATGGAAAAAGATAATAAAAAAATTAAAGTTTTAATGGCTGAGGATGATAAATTCATTTCCCGCGCCTACAAAGATGGATTAACCCGCGCCGGGTTTGAAATTATAATGGCGATTGACGGCAATGAAACAATTAAGCTGGCGAAAAGCGAGCAGCCGGATATAATTCTTTTGGATCTTATTATGCCGGAGAAAAACGGCTTTGAAGCTCTGGAGGAGCTAAGGACCGATCCGGAGACCAGGGAGATTCCGGTCATTATTTTATCCAACCTGGGCCAGGACACTGATATTAAGCAGGGCAAAGAGCTGGGAGCGGTTGATTATTTGATTAAATCAAATTATTCTATGCCCGAAGTAATTAAGATTATTAAAAAATATATTTAGCTATGGAGATTAGTCAGACTAAGCTTAAGGAGTTGCTTGTTTTGCCCGGGCATATTAAAGATGATGAGTTTCAAAGCCAGGCAAAAAAAGCCAAAGAAGAAAACCGTTCACTTTGGGGTTTTTTAGTTGAAAGCGGAGCAGTAAAGGATAAGGAGATAGGGCAGTTAGTGGCTCAGGATATGGGCTGTTTGTTTATAGATTTGCGCGATGAAAAGATTGATGAAGCAACATTAACCATGATCCCGGAAATAATGGCTCGCGGACAGGGTATTATTGCTTTTGCCCAAACAGCCGAAGAGGTCAGGGTGGGAATGGTTGATCCCGGTGATACATTTATAAAAAATGTAATTGCCAAAAGATTCGGCAAGGCGGTGAAGTCTTTTTTTATAACCAAAGAGGATCTGCGTTTGGCTTTAAATAAGTATAAGATTGGCCTGGGAGAGAGCTTGCGCGATAAAATAGCGGCTTTTTCCGCTTCTGTTAAACACAGGGGAGATCAAGATAAAATTATTATTGATATTGTTGATTTATTGCTTCAATACGCCCAGATCAGCCGTGCCTCAGATGTCCATATTGAGCCGCAGAATAATAATGTAGCGGTTAGATTCAGGGTTGACTCTGTAATGCACGAAGTTATTACATTATCCAAAATATTAGCCGGCCACATTACTTTGCGCGTTAAAATAATGGCTAAAATGCGGACAGACGAGCATCAATCAGCCCAGGATGGAAAGTTTTCTTTTGCAATCAATGAAGAATCAATTGACGTTCGCGTGTCAATCGTGCCGGTTACTGCCGGGGAGAACATTGTTCTTAGGCTTTTATCAGCCAGTAACCGCAGGTTATCAATTAATGATCTGGGTCTTAGTGATAAGAATTTGTCCGTCATTAAAGAGTATATTAAGCATCCGAACGATATGATACTCTCAACCGGTCCGACTGGCTCGGGTAAAACAAGCACGCTTTACGGTATTATTAAAGTACTTAATAAAAAAGCTGTTCATATTGCCACGATTGAAGACCCGGTTGAATATGATATTGAAGGGATCAGCCAGATTCAGGTTAATGCGAAAACCAATTTAAATTTTGCCCAGGGCTTGCGCGCGATCGTGCGCCAGGATCCGGATATTATAATGGTGGGGGAGATTCGGGACGAAGAAACCGCCGGTATTGCCATTAATTCCGCCATGACCGGCCACCTGGTCATCTCTACCTTGCACGCCAATGACGCGGCCACAACTATTCCGCGGTTGTTGGAAATGGGGATTGAGCCTTTTTTATTATCATCTACTCTTAAATTAATTATTGCCCAGCGCCTGGTCAGGAAAATATGCCCCAAGTGCTGTTCTTCTTATAAAATTTCTTCAAAGGAGATCGCGGCCATTAAGCGAAATCACGAATTAGCAAAAGTGCTGGAGAAGAGGAGGATAAGCGATTATAATTCGCTTAGGCTTTACCGCGGCGCGGGCTGCGGCGTTTGTGCCAACACCGGATTTAGCGGCCGGATCGGAATATTTGAGCTATTAGCGGTTGATGACGCGATACGGGAATTAATTATAAAAGAGGCGCCCAGCGTTGATATCAATCACCAAGCCAGAAAGAACGGTATGGCAACCATATTGGAGGATGGAATAGATAAGGTAACGCAAGGCGTTACCACATTAAATGAGGTTTTAAGAGTAACCGAAACCGGGTAGCCCTCACCCCCAGCCCCTCTCCCAGGCAGGAGAGGGGAGTAAGCTTAGCAATTATGAAAGATAAAAAGCAAATAAATATAAGTTTTGGCAGAATATCTTTAAAAGATAAAATTATTTTTGCCAAACAGCTATCCGCCATGTTGTCGGCCGGACTTACCATTATTGAGTCTCTGGATATACTTAGCAGCCAGGTTAAAGGGAAGTTTAAAACCATTTTAATGGCAATACAGGAAACGGTTCTTTCCGGCAATTCTTTGTCAGGCGCGCTTAAGAATTTTCCAAAGCATTTTGAAGCCGCTTTTACCGCCGCCATTGCCAGCGGGGAATCATCCGGCCGGCTGGCAGAGAATTTAAAATATTTAAGCCTGCAATTAGAGCGAAGAAAAGAAGTGCGCGATAAGATCCGGGCCGCCATGTATTACCCTGCCATAATTCTTGGGCTAAGCGTGATTCTCGGCATTGTTTTAACTTTTTTGGTGTTGCCGCGGATAATGCCGATTTTCGCCGGCCTGAAGATGGATTTGCCGGCCACGACCAGGCTTTTGATCTGGATAAGCGCGCAGGTTGAGAACCATGGTGGATTATTACTACTGTTTATCTTTGGGATAGCCGTTGGCTTTGGGTGGTTAATTCGCCAGCGCTTTATGCGGCCATTGTCCCATGGTATATATTTACATTTTCCTGTTATTAGCATGATAACCCGGAATCGTAATTTGGCTGTTTTTACCAGGACTTTAGGCACTTTATTACAAAGCGGCTTGAATATAGACAAAGCTTTGGAAATTACCGCCTCAGTTCTTAGTAATTATTATTATAGGCGGGAAGTAAAAGATATTGCCAAAAAAATAGTATTAGGCAAGAAAATTTCCGACCTGCTTAAAGCCAAGCCGGCATATTTCCCGCGTTTAATCGTTAGTTTGATCAAAGTGGGCGAGGCCTCGGGCCGGCTTGAAGAAGAGCTTTCATATCTTGCGGAAATGTATGAGGCTGAAATGGATCAAGCCGCCAAGAAGCTTACTGTCGCGGTTGAGCCGATCTTACTGGTTGGTATCGGGCTGGTGGTAGGCGCTTTAGCGTTATCAATAATAACGCCGATTTATATGATCACGGGAAATATATAAATTTTTTGTGTCATCCTGAGCGCCCGCCTGCAACGCTGTAGCACTGCGGGCAGGTAGCGAAGGATCCCGTTTTTATACCCACGAGATTCTTCATCCCGAGGATTCGGGATTCAGAATGACAAATGATATGAATCTACGAATGTATGCGAATTTATTATAATCAAATTAAAGGGTTTACTGTTATTGAACTTTTAGTTGTGATTGGAATTTTTTTAATTGTTTCCGCCATCAGCATGCCATTATATAATAATTTACAGCAGCGTACAGTATTATCAAGTGTCCGGGCTGAATTATTGCAGTCGCTTCGCGAAGTTCAGGCCTTGAGCCAAGGCGGGAAAGAGCAGAGCCGCCATGGTTTATACTTTGATAGTGATAATAATTCATATACTGTTTACCAAGGCGATGATTATGCCAGCCGTGACATTGATTATGACAGGGTAATTAATTTAGAAAATAATATTTTACTTAATTTAGATTGGGAAGGAACTGAAGTTAATTTTGCCACCAGCACCGGACTTGCCGGCGCGACCGGAACGATTAGTATAATAAATAACACCAATAACGAATCAAAAATAATTACTATTAATCAATTTGGCCCGGTACAAGAGTAAAAAATGTTAAAAAAAAATATTAATATTTTAAATAAGTCCGGCCAATCAATGGTGGAAATAGTGATCGCGTTGGCGATTTTTGCTATTTTAGCCGCGGCCTTTTCCGGGTTGTTATTGGTCTCCTATAATTCATTACTGCGGAGCGGGCAAACAGTCCGGGCCGAAGGGCTTATGAGCGAGGCAATAGCGGCATTACAGTCAATACGCAATCGCGCCTATAATGAATTGGTTTTTAGCCGCAGCGCTGTTGGTTTAAGCAATAATCAGTGGCAGCTCGCAGGCGAGGGCACGACCGAGCAGATTGAGGGATTTACCCGTTTGATAGATTTTTCATTGGTTTACCGTGATTCCAACGGCAACATAGTTTCATCTACTACTTCTGGCGCTACTTTGGATGTATTTAGCAGGGAAGTATCAATTGTAATTAATTGGATTACGGAATTAAATAAAAATTTTTCAGTTGAAAGAAGAATTTATTTAAATAATTATTTAGCCTCTAAATGGCAGCAAAGCGACTGGTCAGGCGGCGCGGGACAAAATATTTATTCAGCTGTTGATCAATACTACAGTGATGACAACAATGTTGAGATTAGCGTGACAGGAGAAATAAGCCTTAAAGAAATTTCCACCTCAACTTACGCGACCAGTGGCGAATTGATATCCTCGGCTGTTGATATTGGTGCCCGGGCATACAGCGCGATAACCTGGACTGAGATTATTCCTGACGGCTGTGATGAATGTAGTGTACGTGTTCAGATAAAAACGGCTACGGACGTTCTTGGCATCCCCGGTGATTGGTCGCTTACCTGGTGTGGTCCGGATGGAGAGGACAACGATGAAAGCGATTATTTCGCGGTTAGCAGCGGTGAATTAATTCACACCGATCACAATACCGATGAATGGATAAGGTATAAAATTATTTTAAGCGGCAGCAGCAGCCAAACTCCTGTTTTGGAAGAAATTAATATTTATTATCAATAAACCTCTCCCCCAGCCCCTTTCCCAGACGGGAGAGGGGAGCAACAAGAATAAATTATGCGCGGCATAACATTAGTTGAAACAATAATATACATTGCCTTGATCGGGATTGTCCTGACCGGTTTTATTGCCCTGGCCATGAGCGTAAGCGGGCTTTGGGCAAAGCAAACCGCGCAGGGATCAGTAAACTCAAACATCGGGCAAATACAAATGATCTTGGCGGAGCAAATTAATTCTGCCGCCCAAATTATTTATCCTTTATCAGGCACGGCCAGCACCAGCTTGTCTCTGGAGCTTAACAGCGGCCAGGAGGTTATTTTTGAGGTGAAAGATTCCAGGTTAACAGCCAGGCTGGGCAGCGGGGAAGAGTATAATATAAGCGATGCCACGATCGCGGTTAGTGATTTTAATATTACAAACGCCGGCGTGAACGGAGTGGATGACAGCTTGCGGATTTCCGCAACTGTTGCCTGTTTGGCCAGCTCCAGTTTGGAATTCAGCTTTAGCGCGCCGCTTCTTATAGCTATAACCAAGATTAATTAACTCATGTTACGCACTTATCACGTAAAAAAAGTTATAATAAATGTAATTTACAGTCAAGGAATTTGAATATTCCCGACTACTGTTAGTGCCCTTTGGGCATAACTTGAACAAAAACGAGAATAAGAACAAGTTTTATCTTAGCATTTTTGTTTAAATTACATTTATTATAACTTTTTCTAAAGTAAAAATATTTAGTGCGTAAGGTGAGTAATTAATTCGTATGCGCCTAATGTGTAATGAGGCTTTCGCGAAGCAAAATAACTGATGAACAATATTAAAAATAATCAAAAAGGAATTGCCGCTATAATTACGGTTATTATAATCGGCGCGGTTGCCTTGGTGATGGGCAAGAGTCTGGCTTTGATCGGCTTTAGCCATTCCGAGACCGCGCAAGCTTATAGCCAGGGCAACATGGCCAAAGAAATCGCTGTTTCCTGCGTTGAAGAAGTATTGCGCCGTTTTCAGATTGACGAGAACCATAGTGCCAGCGATAAAAATATCAGCATCAGCGCGGGCCAATGTATCTACACCACGAGCGCCAATGGACAGGAACGAACGATTTATATTAATGCCGAATATAATAATTATTACCATAAAAGCAATGCGAGTATAAATATTAATTCAGGAATAATTACGATAATTAACTGGAAGATATAATATGACAAACAGAATAAAAAAATCAGTCGGTCTGGATATTTCAAGCAGAAGCATTGAAGCAGTTGAGTTGAGCGAAAAAAATAATGAAGTAAAGGTGGTTTCAACCAGCCGAATGGCGCTCACAAAAGGCATTGTTGAACAGGGACGGATCAAAAATATGCCGGCGCTTGCTAAGGCTGTTAAAAACGTGTTAGCCGAGGCCAAGCCTCAACCGATCAGAACCGACAGGATTACGTTTGCCTATCCGGAGGCCCAGAC
>DAOVXE010000173.1 GCA_030636285.1 Candidatus Falkowiibacteriota bacterium
ATGTCGGCGAACCAACACCATGCGATGGTTCCTGCAGTATCTATTCAAAAAACCTGAAAGATTTTTCCAGGCAAACGGATAATACTGGTTATGAAAGAGCGGCCATCGTTGAGAAGGCTGAGGCGTTCTACAAAAATATGCAAAATCCGTAGTGCGATAGCACTGTTGAATAGAGCATAAAATCTTTTAAGCCCCAACTCATTCAATGGGGCTTTTTATTTTTTTCAAAATAAAAAATTTATTTTTTAAAATTTTATCTAACAAATAACACACAAACTTGTCAATATTTTATTTAATTTTACTTAAATTATATACAAAATATGCAAACAAAACAAGGTATGGGCTTTTTTATTTGAATAAAAAATGCTAAGATATTTAAAGACTTGCTACGTAATTATTACGTAGCAAGCTATATAATAAATATATGAAATTTATTCGCAAGGCCACTCGGGTGGGGAAACGAAGTATTGCCGTGGTTATTCCCGCGGAAATTGTAAAAGAATTAAAGATTCGCGAACGGCAAAAATTAACCGTCCGTATGAGCGGCAAAAAAATAATAGTTGAAGACTGGGAATAAAAAAATGAAAAAAGAAATTATTATAATCAGCTTAGGCGGGTCTTTAATTGCGCCGCCCAAGGGAATAGACTGGCGCTTTCTTAAGCGCTTTAGGGAATTGATTATTAAGCAAATTAAAGCTGGCAAACGTTTTATAATTATTACCGGCGGCGGCAATACGGCGCGTGAATATAAAGCAGCAGCCGATAAAATAACCATGCTGACCCGTGATGACCAGGACTGGATTGGCATCCATTCAACCAGGCTTAACGCTCACTTGATCAAAACTATTTTCCGGGCATACGCCCACCCGCGGATCAATAAAAATCCGCGCACCAAAGCTGATTTAAACAAACATTTTGCCAAAGGAGAGGGTATTATGGTGGCGGCTGGCTGGCGGCCCGGCTGGTCAACCGATTATGTCGCCGCCATTCTGGCCGAAAGACTAAACGCCAAAACCGTTATTAACCTTTCCAATATTAAATACGTTTATGACAAGGATCCGAATAAATTTGCGTCAGCCAAGAAAATCACCAAAATAACCTGGCCGAATTTTAGAAAAATAGTCGGGAACAAGTGGGATCCGGGCCTTAACGCGCCCTTTGACCCTGTTGCCAGCGCCCTGGCCGAAAAACTCAAACTAGAAGTAATAATCGCTGAAGGCAGAAATACTAAAAACTTAAATAATATTTTAAATAATAATAAATTTACAGGAACTGTAATCTCGTAAATCATGTATAAATATTACCAACACCAGCACCTTATCCATCATCTGCATTTTAAAAAATTTCTGCATAACAAATACAACGAGCTAGTCATTGCCGACTCTTTTCGGCGAATGGCTTTATCCATGATCTCCTTATTTATCCCGATCTTTCTTCTTAAGCTGAATTTTAGCTTCGCGATCATTGCTTTGCTTGAAATGGTCGGACTGCTCTTAGTCTTCTTAACCCATCTGTTTCTTACCGCGCATATTTCCCGCTGGGGAATAAAGCACGTCTTGATCGCCAGCTATTGTCTTAATATAATTCTCTACATTGTTTTGTATAACGCGCGAATTATTCTACCAAATTTCGGACCGGTTTTATTTTTATTGCTTGTTGGTTTTTTAAATGCCGTATCCATGGCCATTTATTGGAGCGCCCACCACTTATATTTTCTTTGTACCACCAATAGCCGGCATAACGGCTCAAAAACCGGTATCCTGATGGCTGTTCCGGTTCTATTCGGTATTGTCGGCCCGCTTGTTGGCGCGTATTTAATAACCAGCTATAACTTTCAGCTGGTTTTCCTGACCGGCGCGCTGCTGCTTGTTTTTGCTTCAGGCGTATTGTTTTTTTCCAAAAATATCAAAGTGCCCGGGACTAAATTAAAGATAAAAAAAATAATTGACAAAAAGCATTGGTCAAAAAATAGCATATATTTAATGCAGGGAATAACTTTTAGCGCTACCAGTTTTATGTGGCCGATGTTTATGTTCTTGTCAGCTATTACTTTGATCGGAATCGGTTTTGTCCACCTTCTTTCTTCTGTTGCTCATAGTATTTTTTGCTATGAAGCCGGACGACAAATGGACAAGAATGGCAACCGCTCTATTTCGCGAGTTGGCGCCATCGGCCATGGCATTACCCTGATCGGCCGAAGCTTAATAACCACTGTTGTGGGGGCCAGTATCTGGCAAACGCTGGGCGGTATTTTTGCCGGCTTTTACTTTGTTCCGCTTGAAGCCGCCTTTTATAAGCACTCGCACCATGATATAGTAAATAAAATGCTAAATCGCGAGCTGTATTTAAATTTAGGCAGAATTTCACTTTTTATTTTCTTTTTTTCGTTGCTGCCTTTCTTTAACCTCATTAGCGCTCTAATGATAACCCTGATTGCTGCTGGTATCAGCACAGTACTGCTTAGCTTAATTATCAAACAAGACAAAACCATTATAGATTAAATATTTCTGTCATTGCGAGGCCGAAGGCCGTGGCAATCTCGTGAAAAGCGCATATATCACGAGATTGCCACGCTCGCTGCGCTCGCTCGCAATGACACAATATACTTTCCCGTTTTTAGAGACTTTTTAAACAGTCGCTAAGCGGGTTTTTATTTACTTAAATATTAATAGCAGAAACAGGTTGTCAAAATTCTGTCGTCTGTCGTCTGTTGTCTATAAAATGTCTTCAAAAATTCTCTCTGCCGCGGTCATTGGTTTGGACGCGGAAATAATAGAAGTTGAAGCCGACACCGGCGGCGGCGATATGGGTACTTTTAA
>DAOVXE010000184.1 GCA_030636285.1 Candidatus Falkowiibacteriota bacterium
ACAACCTAGTACATTTCAACAAAAATGTCAATAGACAAATGCCAATTTATTTTATTTATCATTTTTGTCTTGTTTTATGATAAAATAGTGGAAAATCAGTGGACAAATTGCCTTGCCTTATCGCGCTTCATACGCTAATATACCATTATGGCAAACGATATAACTACCACTGAAAAATTACCGCCGCAAAACCTGGAGGCCGAGGAATCTTTTCTGGGTTCTCTTTTGATTGATAAAGACGCTATTATCAAGGTAGCGGATATAATCAATGAAAAAGACTTTTATCGCGATAACCATGGACTGATCTTTGAAACCATGAAAGAGCTTTACTCCAGACAAGAGCCGATTGATATTTTAAGCCTTACCAATCGTCTGGAAGAAAAAAACCATTTGGAAAAAATAGGCGGCCGGACTTATCTGGCTCATCTTTCTAATGTCACCGCCACGTCCGCGAATATCTCCCACTACGCGCAAATCATCCAGCGCAAGGCCACTTTGCGCCGTTTATTAAATACTGCCAGCGAGATCGCCGAACTTGGCTTTCGGGAAGAAGACGATATTGACAAACTGCTTGACGAGGCTGAATCAAAACTTTTTTCCGTTTCCCAAAAATACATGAAAAACATATTTACTCCGGTTGATCAATTGCTTGCCGAGGCTTTTGAACGAATTGACGAACTGCATAAGCAAAGCGGCAAGCTGCGCGGCCTGCCAACCGGCTTCCCTGACCTGGACAACCTATTGGCCGGTTTGCAAAAGTCGGATCTGATAATTCTGGCTGCCCGGCCCAGTGTGGGCAAAACCACGCTGGCTCTTGATATCGCCCGCCAGTCTGCCATTAAAACCAAAGTCCCGGTCGGCATCTTTTCTCTGGAAATGAGCAAGGAACAACTGGTTGACCGTATGCTTTGTTCCCAGGCCAATGTGTCTTTATGGAAAATGCGCACCGGTAAATTATCCGATAAGGAAGAAGATAATGATTTTTCCCGTATTGGCGAAGGAATGGGCGTCTTATCCGAAGCGCCGATATTTATAGATGATTCCCCAAGCTGCTCAATTATGGAAATAAGGGCCAAGGCTCGGCGCCTGCAGGTGGAAAAAAACCTGGGCCTATTAGTAATTGATTATCTCCAGCTAATGGAGGGCCGGGGCAAATACGGCGATAACCGCGTACAGGAAGTGTCGGAAATAACCCGAGGCCTTAAGGGCATTGCCCGTGAATTAAATATCCCGGTTCTGGCCCTTTCCCAGCTCGCTCGCGCGGTTGAACAGGTTAAGCCGGCAATCCCAAAGCTATCCAACCTGCGCGAATCCGGCTCAATTGAGCAGGACGCGGATGTGGTTATGTTTATCTACCGAAAAGCGGCTGATAGAAATTACGTCCGGGAAGAATTGCCGGAAGAAGACAGGTATAAAGCCGAGATCCATGTGGCCAAGCACAGAAACGGCCCGACCGGCAAAATTGACCTCTTCTTTGACGAAGAAATAGTTTCATTTAAAAATATTGATAAAAACTATCAACAAGAACCCCCTCCGGAATTATAAATTTAAGATTAATGATTTAATATTAACATTCGTATGTGCCACATTCGTAGTGCGGCCGAGCGAAGCGAGTAACAATGTTTAGCAAACTAAAACACATTAAAGAACTTAGAAGCCAGGGAAAATCTATCCAAAACGCGTTAGCGCAGGAATCAACAACCACTGAAAAAAACAACATTAAAGTGGTTATGAACGGCAATATGGAAATTATCAGCCTTGATATCAATGACCCGGGCCAAACGAATTTATCCGCGAATCTTACAAGCGCGATAAACGAAGCTATTAAAAAAACCCAAAAGCTAATGGCGGAAAAAATGCAAGCCATGGGCGGCCTTGGCAATCTGGGGTTATAACAGGAGTTACGCGCGATGAAATACCCTCCGGCTATCCAAAACCTGATCAATCTTTTTACCACCCTGCCCTCTGTCGGCCCCAAGACCGCCGAGCGGTATGTTTTTTATTTGCTTAAAGAAAATCCGGATTATATGCAGAGGCTGGCTCAGGCAATCGCGGAGCTAAAAGAAAAAACCACTATTTGCAATTCCTGCCAGGCCGTAGCCGAGTCTGATCCCTGCCATATTTGCCTTGACAAAACTCGTGAAAATTCCAGTATTTGCGTTGTGGCTACTACCAGAGAAATGCTTAACATTGAAACTACCAATGAATTTAAGGGCCAATATCATGTTCTGAACGGCCTTATTGATATGATCAAAGGACTTAAACCCGAACAACTAAACATTAAACAATTAGAAAACAAGGTTAAACAAGGCAAAATTAAGGAAATTATTCTCGCCCTTAGCCCGAATATGGAGGGTGAGACTACTGCTCTTTATTTAAATAAATCATTAAATAAATACAAGATCAAAATTACTCGTATTGCCAAAGGCTTGCCAAGCGGCGCTGAAATTGAATATGCCGACGAACTAACTCTTGGCAATGCTCTAAAGTATAGAACAAAATTGTAATAAACGCGCTGCCTTGGCAATAAAAAAATAAAACAGCTTAACTCCGATTCGGAGCTAAGCTGTTTTATTTTTTTGTGATTGTGTACAATTAAGCTATTTTTTGTATCTCAACTTTAGAAAATAATTGCCGATGTCCTTTGTTGCGGAGATAGCGGGTTTTACTTTTAA
>DAOVXE010000146.1 GCA_030636285.1 Candidatus Falkowiibacteriota bacterium
CAAATTATTTAGCTAGAACCATATATTGCGTATGACCCGAAAAATTGACAGTAATTTTGGAAGCACAGGAATTTGTACTTGGCTTACAAGATGGAAAAAATCGGTTTGTACGACAAGTTGACACTTTGTCCAAGTCTTTTGCCCTGGCCGTGCCGAGCATGGAAGCAATGAAGATAAAAGAAGAAGTTGGATTTTTTCAAGCTGTTAAAGTAAGATTGGTAAAATTTGAGCCAACCGGAAAAGGCAAGTCAGACGATGAAATTGAAACCGCAATCCGTCAAATCGTTGATCAAGCGGTTGTGTCGGACGGTATTATGGATATTTATGATGCGGCAGGGATAAAGAAACCAGACATTTCTATTCTTTCTGAAGAATTTTTAGCAGAAATCAAGGGCATGAAACGTAAGAATTTAGCCTTGGAATTATTGAAGAAAATACTTAATGATGAAATTAAAGTAAGGCAAAGGAAGAACTTAATTCAGGGGCGTAAATTATCAGAGATGTTGGAGAATGCGATTAATAAATATCAAAATAATTTATTAACAGCCGCCGAAGTAATTGAAGAGCTTATTAATATGGCCAAAGAGATTAAGGAAGACGATAAACGTAAAGAAGAGTTTGGCTTAAGCGAATATGAGATAGCTTTTTATGACGCTTTGGCTGATAATAATAGCGCCAAGGATGTGATGGGCCATGATAAATTACGGGAATTGGCGCGGGTGTTACTGGAAAAAGTAAAAGCCAACACTTCAATTGACTGGACAATCAAAGAAAGTGTCCAGGCAAAATTGAGAGTTATTGTAAAAAGAATATTACGTCAATACGGCTATCCGCCTGATTTAGCAAAATTAGCCACAGCCAACGTTTTAAAACAGGCAGAGATGTTGGCGGAAGAGTGGGACGACTAAAAAATTTTATGTCTAAAAAATTAAGTAATATTTTAATCATGATTATAATATAGATTAAAAAATATATGACAAGAAGAAAAACTGAAAATAAAAATATTCGTAAAATATTTAAGAGCGGTGCTAGCTATGCCGTTACTATCCCATTGGAAATTGCTAAAAACCTTAAAATTAGAAAAGCACAGAAGGTGGTGGTTAAACAGCGAGGAAAAAAGATTGTGATAGAGGATTGGACGTGAAATAATTTAAAATTAATTTTTTAATAAGTAAGGAATAGAATTTAAGACAGCGCGCTACCAGCCGCTGTTTTTGACTTCCGGCCGTATAAAAGTCAAGTTTTTTAACATGTATTTACATTTATGTAAAAATATGCTACATTATATATAGCAGTATAACAGCTGTTAATAAGCAAATAGCCTTGAATATATTAATATATTTTTATTCAATTAAAGCAATTATTATGCTTACCCCAAAAAAATTAGGTCAAAAAATTAAAGAAATTAGGAAAAAACTTGGTTATAGCCAGGATTTTATTGCCGGTGAACTGGGAATAAATCGTCAGGCAGTAATTAGTTTTGAATCCGGAATCCGGAAAATAGACAGTTTTGAGCTTTTCAAGATCGCTAAATTTTTTAATGTGAGCGTAGGCGGACTATTAGAAGAAAAAGAACCACAGCCCCAAAAATTTCAACAAGCAATAATACATTTGCGCAACAAGGAAAAAATATCAGAGCAAGGAAAGAAAAGTCTTGATGAATTTCAAAGGATCTGCGGGGATTTTAATTTCCTTAAGTCTATCCAGTAATATGAAACAAAAAAACATATACAACGAGGCTATAAGATTAGCTTCGGATAAAAGACGTGAATTTAATATAGGCAATGATGGCATTAAAGACATTTTTTCATTACTTGAAAGCCAAGATTTGTTTATTGTGCGTATGCCGATCAATTGCGAGGATCTTTCCGGTGCTTTTTTTTATGACAAAGATAATAAAATTGGAAAGGTATTAATAAACAGCAACCGCACAAAAGGGCATCAAATTTTTACCGCTGCCCATGAATATTGCCATTATCTTTTGGACAAAGACAAGAAATTGATAATTGAGAATGACAAAGACAAGAAATTGCCAATTGAGAAAAGGGCGGATTGTTTTGCCGCGCATTTTTTAATGCCCCAAGAGGGGATAAATTATTATATCAATTCAATCATAGATAATAAAACAAACCAATTGGATGATGTTGAATTAGTTAAGGTTAGGAATGAGTTCAAGGCAAGTTGGATAGCCACAATTTATCATCTGGGTAATTTAGGGTATCGTTTTAATAAACCGATAGATAAAAAAATAAAAGACACAGCTGAATTAAATCGGTTGGCGTTGCAGATGGGATATAAGGCGGAAAGAAAATTCAATACAGAGAAAACCCTGCTTCCAGCGGAATATAACCGCATGGCTTTTAATTCCTATTTTAATAAAAAAATATCCCTTAATCGGTTAGCGGAATTTTTGCGAATATCATATGATGAGGCGAAAGACAAAATAGCAGAAATAAAAAATAATGGAAATTTTGATAAATAAAAAATTAGTATTTGATAACGCTGTTTTAAGTAATTTTGCTCGAATTAACAAACTAGAGCTTTTATTTCATTTATCAAAAGAGTTGATCACGACCAAAGAAGTAATTGAAGAGGTTAAGAAGGGGATACGTAAAAAGCCAACACTTTTTAGAATAATTGAATTAATTGATAGGAACGAAATATCTATTGGCACACTGGAGCGGATAGATAACATAATACTTATGGACAGCTTGATCCAGGAGCGAGTACTTGGTATTGGCGAGATCTCGGCCATGGCTCTGGCCAAGGAAGTAAATGGATTATTTATAACCGATGACGAACAAGCAAGTAAAAAGGCGGCATTGATCGGGATAGAGATTATTAATAAATACGAATTTAGGGATACAGTAAATTTTCTGAAAACATTTTTAAAATATAAGCGGATAACAAAAAATGAATATAATGAGATTGTTTGGCTTTTAGCAAAAGAGAGTTTTAAAATATAATTATGATAAGAAAATTATTAACAAAATTTATAAAGCGTGAAAAGAAAGAAGATTTTGATCTTGTGTGTCAGGACATGCAGAATGCGGCTGGCCGTGACGCGCTTAAAACTTTGGGGCCGATATCAAAGGCAGAAGCCGAGTACTATCGAAATTTATAAATAGAATGTTAGGATAAAATAATTTTGTTACGTAGCATGTTACGTAACACTTGTCCTC
>DAOVXE010000144.1 GCA_030636285.1 Candidatus Falkowiibacteriota bacterium
ATGTCTGGCGATATAATCACAAAAATTTAAGTTTAAAAGAACGAGAAAACCTTTTATTTAAGCTATTAATCAAGGATTAATTTAAAATATTTGGTCCGAAATATCGGACTTTACCCTTTAAAATATACCGCAATTTTTATTATTGGCGCACTTATGACGGCAAAGAAATTGATTTAATTGAAGAATACGATGGAAAACTTTTCGGCTATGAATTCAAATGGTCGGAAAATAAAAAAGTAAGCGCTCCCAAGGACTGGGTTAGCGCTTACAAAAATACAGAATATAAAATTATTAATAAAAAAAATTATCTTGATTTTATTTTGTGATATCTTAAAAACTCGTTTAATGGGGCTGTCGCCAAACACCAGTTTGTCCTAAATTCCCAAATTTTGGCCTGTACTCGCTTGACGGGTGTAAATTTTCCTTAAAAAATATTGGCCTATATTAGCACATAAGCAAAAATTTTTTAAGAAAAATTTCCACAAAATTTAAAAATTTATGCCTAAACTGGTGTTTGACGACAGCCCCTTAATAAGATATGGGCTTTTTTATTTGAATCAAAAATATTTTGCTTTATTCTTGATAAATAAATTAAAAACTTCATTATTTAATAACATTGAAAATATAACTTGAAGTTTTCAAAAATTCTGCTAAGATAGCTCTAATATGGCAAAAACTAATAAAATCAAAGTGACCGTGGACAAAAGCCATCTTTTTACCTTGGGCGAGAAGATGTACCGCGAATCAATTGAATTCGTGCGTGAGCTGGTGTCAAACGCTTATGACGCGGACGCGACCGAGGTGCGAGTCAATATCGGCAATAAAAAAATAATTGTTGAAGACAACGGCGGCGGCATGAACGAAAAAGGCATGCAGCAATTTTTTACGATCGGCTCTGAAGAAAAACGAATACAAAACGTTTCACCAAAGTACAGGCGCAAGCGAATAGGCCAGTTCGGCATCGGCAAATTTTCCGCTCTTTCCCTGGCTGATCAATTTATTGTGGAAAGCGTTAAGGGCGCTTATAAATACTCGGTAATATTTGATCGCGCTGAGTGGCAAGCAAGCGAGAATTGGGAATTGCCGATTAGGAAAGAAAAGCGCGGCCTTCTGGACAAAAACGGCACCAGGATGATTTTAAACCGCTTGACTAAAAAAATATCAATCGCGGAAACGGAAAAATATTTAAAGCAATCAGTTCCTTTACGCGCGAAAAAATTCGCGATCTATCTTAATAACAAGCGGATTACGGCCAAAGCCGTGGCTGGCCGAATAGCGCTTATAAAGATTAAAACCATGTATGGCCTGATTGAGGGCGAGGTTATAATCGCGATCAACCCGAACGATGTTGACGAACCCGGAATTGAATGCCGGGTTAAGCAGGTATTTATTAAAAGAGATTTGTTTGGCGTAAATAAAAAATTTCATCAAGGCGTCAATCGAATCACCGGCTATGTTAACGCGGATTTTTTGCCGCTAATATCTTCCAGAAGCGATTTTATTAATGACACGCCGGAGTATCGGCTCTTTTCCCAACTAATGCAAACGGAATTATCCAAGCTTTTAAAAATATTGAAAGAACAAAAGAGCGCGAAAAATATTAAAAAGATAAATCAAGAGCTTAAGGAAATAATGGAGCAAATTCGCGGCGCTTTAAAAGAAAACCCGGATTTCGTGCCCCAGGGCAAAGCCGTAACCCGGCTTAAAAAAGAAGCAAGAAAAAAGCTGATCGCGGCTGACGCGACCATAGAGCCTAAAAAAGAAAAAACAGACCCTTTAACAAACTCCGTGTCAAAGAACGAACAGGCGGATGATGCCGGCAAGGATAGCAAAAGAGAGAAAGAAAAAGAAGATCCAAAACCCGGGATTGAGGCCGAGCCGATCGCGATCAAACGGATCAGAATGAAAAAATTTGGAATTTCCTGCGGCGTGGTCAGCCTGGGTGAAAATGGCCCGGAGGTTATGAGCCAGGGTAATATTGTTTATATTAATCAGGACCATCCGCTTTATCAAAGTGTTTACAAAAAACACGAATTGTTTAAGCTTCATTTGTTCCGCTTGATTACCCAGGAAATCGTTTTAATGAAAAAGCTAAAAATTACCGCCCAGGACGCTTTCAAATACCAAAGCAAACTCCTGACAGACGCGATTGTGGACAATAATTAAATTTCATTTTTTAATCAAAACCGGCTTTACACAGCCGGATTTTTTTCATTGACTTTTGTATAATAACCGTGTAAAATTAATTACATAATTACAACAACTATGTCCAAAGAACCAAACAATAAAGAAATATTAGAAGCAATTAATGTTTTTTCGTCTGATAATGATAAACAATTGCATTCTATTAAAAATAAACTGCAAAAAATAGAAAATAAAACTAACGCCTTGCCAACAAAAGATTATTTAGATGAAAAGCTGATGAATTTACGGGGTGATTTAATTGTATTGATGCGCAAGGAAGACACTAAGCTTAAAGAATTGGTCAAAATTCTTAAGGATAAAAAAGTAATCACAACTGATGAAAAAAAGCGTGTTCTCTCTATGGAGCCATTCCCTCAATTATCATTGTAATTAGACTAATTAATCCCAACAAAAAACCGGCTTTATTCAGCCGGATTTTTTATTATTGACCAAAACCAGTCAGAACGACAAGGGACAGGTAGCTGACAGCACCCCCCTCACCTAAGTAATAATAAATATTCTATTCCCAATTAGTTAATCGCGATTACAAAATATACCCATTTTTCAACAAAACAAGTTATGGGCTTTTTTATTTGAATAAAAAATGCTAAACTATTTAAAGGCTTGCTACGTAATTATTACGTAGCAAGCTATATTTAATAACATTGAAAACATAACTTGCAATTTTCAAAAATTCTGCTAAGATAGTGTTAATATAAGCACACAAAAATAGCCCATTAAAAAAGGAGGTGATTAAAGTGGAAATAATTCCAGCGTGTGTATATGGGATTAATGACCAGATCGGTGATGGCGTCTATCACATGATCGCATGCTTTCCTAACTGGGGTGTTCATGTCCCTTTTACCTTTATCGCTCACAGCGAGAATGAATATCTTAAAAATGTCGGCGAACCAACACCATGCGATGGTTCCTGCAGTATCTATTCAAAAAACCTGAAAGATTTTTCCAGGCAAACGGATAATACTGGTTATGAAAGAGCGGCCATCG